>CAILBF010000018.1 GCA_903832395.1 uncultured Actinomycetes bacterium
ATAATAAGAAGGAGAAGAGATGAAGCGCGCACTGTTAATCGCTGGCGGAACAGTCGGTGGATTAGGAGCGGTACTTTCAATCACTCCTCCTCAATTTGGAACTAGCACTGGTGTTGCTGGTGGCATTCAAAAGCAGAGTTCGGCGCCATCGACGCCAGCTCCTGCAACGCAAGCCCCTGCAACTCAGGCCCCTGCAACTCAGGCCCCTGCTCCTGCCACACCCACCACTGCCGTCACACCTGCTGCCAAACCCGCTGCCAAACCCGCTGCAACTAAGAAAGCAAAGCCTGCTGCGACAAAAGCTGCAACCGTAGGTGCATCTGGAACATTTATGGGTGATTCTGTAAATACTCAATTTGGTCCGGTCCAAGTTCAAGTAACTGTTTCTAATGGAAAAATTACAAACGTATCAGTTCCTGTTTACCCAAGAAGTTCTGGCCGCGATCAACAAATCAACAGTCAAGCTATTCCATGGTTGATTGAGGAAACAATGAAAGCCCAATCTTCTAATATTCAAGGCGTTGGTGGTGCTTCATATACCTCGCAAGGTTTTTATGATTCACTCGGTACAGCTCTTGCAAAGGCCGGAATGAAATAATGGAACGAGCTCGACTCCGGGCAGAGATTGCAACATGGGGAACAATAATTTTCATCGATGTTGCATCCACAATTGTTGGGGAAGATGAGTTAAACCAAGGTATTGAAGAATGTCGTCAGTATTTCTATTTTGTTGATGAGGTTTTCAGTACATATAAGCCAGAATCTGAAGTCTCACGGTTGCGTGGCGGGAAATTAAATTTAGTTGAAGCTCATGCTGATGTGCAAGAAGTATGGGCACTTTGCGAGTATGCAAAAGTAGTAAGTGATGGTTTTTTTGACCCATGGTGCGTTGAAGGTGGATTTGATCCTTCCGGGTATGTAAAAGGATGGGCAGCAGATAAAGGGATTGCCATTTTGAAAAAGCATGGCGCAGAAAATATCCAAATCAATTGCGCAGGTGATTTATCTTTGGCTGGTGGTTTAGAAAACGGACTTCCATGGAATATCGGAATTCGCCATCCCGAAGAAGCACACACTGTTGTCAAAGTTTTTGACATCATGGATGGCGCGATTGCAACATCGGGCACGTATGAACGTGGTGCACATATTCGAGACCCCCATACTGGGTTGATTGCATTAGGTGCGAGATCTGCAACGGTTTATGGTCCAGATGGCGGGCTGGCTGACGCGTTGGCAACAGCGATGGTGGTTGCTGGCCGCGAAGGGGCGTATCTCTTTCTGAAACCTGAATTAGAGGCCTATAACTGCTGGGTCATTGATCGTCACGGGGATGTGGCCTGGTCACCTAAGTAAGTCACAGGAAGAATTCAGCAAAAGGCACTGACTTTTATATACACAGCCCCGTACCTTTCATTCATGCGAAAAGTTCCTACCCGTATTTTGGTCATTAATTCCGCACTTGTTCTAGCCATTATCGGGGGAGGTTTTTGGGGTTACAGCTCACTTCATCCAAAGGCAGCAGCCGTAACTCTGCAGACAACCACAGTCTCTCGCGGGGATGTGCAGGCAACTGTTTCTGCATCGGGCAAAGTTATTAGCCCCGGTGATATTGGATTAGCACCACTTGTAGCAGGAACGCTCAAGAGTTTGAATGTAAAAGTCGGCCAACATGTTTCTGCTGGAAGTGTTCTCGCAGAGCTCGATACGACAACTCTTCGCACGGCACAAGCACAATCATTGACTGCATTAATCGCAGCAAAAGCAGCGGTTGCATCTGCCTCCACGCAATTGACCCAAGCACAACTTGCCGTTGATACTGCCAATCAAAACCTTTCGAGTCAGTTAGCTAGCGTCTCACAAAACGCTGTGACATATCAGGCGAGCGTTGATGCGGCAAAGAAAACTTTAGACGACACAACAACGAACCAAGCATTTAGTGTAAAGACTTACCAGCAAAGCGTTGATACAGCTAAAAATACATTAGCGGCGGCTCAATTAAGCTATGACAACTATCTTGGACTTTATGGCCCATCTGGAATAACTGTTGCATGGTGTTCGACTATCCAGACAATTAACGGGAACTGTACGCAACTGATTTCCTATTACCAATCTCTCAACAACGCGAAAATTGGTGTGGATACGGCTATTCAGAATCAAACGGCTTCGTTGTTGAAAGATGCTCAAACTTTAGCTGGCTTGCAGACGGCATATAACACGGCCCTGACAAACCAAAAAAATAACATTGCAAAAGATCAAGATTCACTCATTTCATTTAAGAATGCCGTGAGCACTGCCCAGGCAACTTTGGATAACTTAAAGCTTTCGCAAAACATCGGATCTACTGATCCCACAACAGCTCAACTGCAATTACAAATTGCCCAGGCAAATTATGATCAGGCAGTTAAAAATCTTGATGGAGCGACCATCACTGCTCCGGTTTCTGGCGATGTTGCTTCGATATCAACAGCCGTCGGCGGGAATGTGACCACTGCCTTCACGCAGGCCACAAATACAACGACTGCAACTGGTTTTATTGTTCTAACCAACACAACAGCTCTTCGCGTAACTGCTAGCTTCTCTGAAGCAGATGCGGCGAAGATTGCTACCGGACAAGATGCAGCATTTACCTTTGACGCACTGGCTGGAACATCGGCCACAGGAAAGGTCCTCCAAGTTGATCTGCTTCCAACAACTACAGGTGGTGTTACTTCATACGGCGCTACATTCTCAGTTGATGGCAAAGTACCGGGTCTCAAGGTGGGAATGACTGCTACCGCAACCGTTAGTACAGGATTTGCGGGCGGCGTGATTCAAGTTTCAGCGCAAGCAGTGACAACACGTGGAAGTGGAAGTTTTGTAAACTTTGTTACAACCAAGGCTGGCAAGCAAGTCATTACATCCACTCCTGTCGTAGTTGGTCTTAAGGGAGATAGTTCCGATGAGATTCAATCAGGACTCAAAGTCGGTGACAAAGTTTCGCTACCTACAATTCGAGCTACAACCGCATCTAACGGATTCGCTGTTGGTGGTATCCCGGGCGGGACTAGTGCACTAGCTGGCGCGGCGGCCGGTGGCTTCCCTGGGGCTGGCGGCGGTGGCGGTGGCGGACGTGGTAACGGTTAATGCAACCAGTCATTGATGTACAAGGTGCTGTAAAACAATACGGAGTCGGAGTTGCATCTATCTTTGCACTCGATGGTGTTGATTTACAGATTAACCAGGGCGAATACGTTGCAATCATGGGTCCATCTGGTTCGGGTAAATCCACATTGATGAACATCATGGGCGCGCTGGATAATTTGACCTCGGGAAAATATTTTCTCGATGGGTTAGAAATTGATACTCTCGATGAAAACGCACTGGCTCTAGTTCGTGGTCGAAAGATTGGTTTTATTTTCCAGTCATTTAATTTGATTCCTCGCACAACTGCCCTTGCGAATGTCGAACTTCCATTGGCATATCAAGGCATAAAGGGTAAGGAACGCCGTGCTCGCGCGATGGCTGCTCTAAAAGTTGTGGGCCTTGAAGACCGAGTGAATCATGAACCAACTGAACTTTCTGGCGGTCAACAACAACGTGTTGCCGTAGCCCGCGCTCTTTGTACGCGTCCGTCACTGCTCTTGGCTGATGAACCTACTGGCGCACTTGATTCTAAATCCACACATGATTTGCTTGATTTGTTCGATCAAATCAATGCCGCAGGTCGCACTGTCGTTGTGATCACTCACGAAGATGATGTCGCTGCGCGGGCTAAGCGAATTGTGCGTATGCGAGATGGCAAGATTATTTCTGATGTATTAAATAATCGGGTGAGCGCATGAGCATCTTTGAAATTATTCGCTTCGCCATTCGCGGGCTGAACTCGAATAAACTTCGCACAACTTTGACGACTATGGGAATTGCCATTGGCGTCTCATCTGTAATTATTTTGCTCGCTGTTGGCAATGGATCAAGCAAAGCGGTCCAAGCTGGTATCGAAAAGCTCGGGACAAATACGATCACCATTCAATCCAATCGAGGGGGATTCGGTGGTGGTCGTGCCTCGGCTTCACGTTCAGCTTCATCTAAACCGCTCACTGTTGGCGATGCTGTTGCCCTTTCTAGTCCAATAAACGCTCCAGATATTAAACAAGCCGCGCCTGTTGCATCGGCCTCAGTTGCATGCGCGGTCGGAACAAACTCATCCACACCAGGAACATTTAATGGGACCTGGCCATCGTGGTTTGAAGCGTCGAATACCTCGATTGCAACTGGAACATATTTCACAAATGATGATGTAACCGAAGGCCGCCGAGTAGCCGTCATCGGAAGCACTGTTGCTACCGACTTATTCCCTGGCACCAATCCAGTCGGGCAAGTAATGCGATGTGGCGGAATTCCATTCACAATCATCGGAACAACTGAGAAAAAAGGCTCTAACGGATTTCAAGACGGTGACTCACTCGTTGTTGCGCCACTTACTGCAGTTCAACGTTCATTGACGGGTTATAACAACCTTCAATCCATCGTCGTCCAGGCAAAGTCCGCGAAAGTTCAGGATCTCGCGCAAACTGAAATCAATACAATCATGGATAGCCAACACAAAATTAAAAATACGAATAACCGCGATTACCGCACACTGAACCAGGCATCTTTACTACAGACAACATCATCAAGTAACTCTGTATTTACTGTACTACTCGGAATGGTTGCAGCAATTTCCTTGCTCGTCGGAGGAATTGGAATCACAAACATCATGCTTGTAACCGTTATTGAACGAACACGCGAAATTGGTATTCGCAAAGCAATTGGCGCACCAAAGCGCGCAATCATGACCCAATTTTTGATCGAGGCAACGATATTGAGCCTAGTAGGTGGTGTCATAGGCGTTATCGGAGGATTTGCCGGTAGCCATTTCAAGATTGTTGGTGTCCAACCGATAATCATTCCTGCTTCTGTTTTCTTAGCTTTCGGAGTAAGCATCCTTATTGGAGTCTTCTTCGGTGGTTATCCAGCTTCACGTGCAGCATCCCTACGACCAATAGAGGCACTTCGTTATGAGTAATACATGGGTTCCAAGTGATGAAAATGAAAAGTCATCACCAGAGTTCGATCTCTTTGCCCCAAATACTGAAGACAATCTTCAAGAGGTGTTGGCTAAGGGAAGTTACAAGTGGACGAATAAGTACACCGCAGTCTTTGCTCTTGCACTCCTCGTCGTAACAAGTACATCTGCTGGAATTTGGTATGGACATCGTTCAGCATCTAGTGGAACTGGTATTTCAGGGCTAGCAAGCGCTGCTGGATTTGCACGCGCGGGTCGAAATGGTGGATTCGGTGGTGCATCTGCATCTCCAACTGGTGGCGGCGCTGCTGCATTTGCTGGTGGCGGATTTGGTGGCGGGCGTGGAACTCCTGGAGTCGTTGCATCTGTTAAAGGAAAAAGCGTCACAGTAACTTTAGATACTGATCCCGCAACACCGTTGAAAGCTGGCGATAGCGTTTCAGTTCGCAACTCTGGCGGTGGACAAGCACCTGCTGGTGTAGCGCCACAAACTCCGGGTGCCTCAGTTCCGTCGGGCGCACCACAAGCAGGAAATGGTGCAGGGCGCGGTGGCGGTGTTGGCG
>CAILBF010000019.1 GCA_903832395.1 uncultured Actinomycetes bacterium
AAGGCCTAAGAGAGTTAATACATTGGGTGAAATTCGAAGCAGCGTTGCTACAAGCCCAAAGCGATATGAAATTTGGAGCCACCAAGCAACGGCGCCAGAAATCGGAGCATCACTGTGGAGTGTGCTCCACTTTCCATAAAACTCTTCTTTAGTGAGCATTGTTTAAGTTTCCGTAAATCTCTTTAGTAGCAACTGCACTATTCATAGTATAGAAGTGAAGGCTCGGTGCGCCAGCGGTCAATAAATCCTCGCACAAGGTGCTAGCCAGTTCGATGCCTAAGCGATGAACGGCATCAGGGTTGCCCTCAACTGCCTCAAAATCCCGAAGCACCTTAGGTGGGATTGGCGTTCCGCCTAGTTCGGCCATTCGCTGTAGCTGTTTAATATTTGTAATTGGAAGGATGCCTGGGATTACTTTCAACTTTGAACCTCGGGCCTGCAGCGCATAAACCATTTTTTCCCACTTTGAGGTTTCAAAGAAAAACTGAGTTGTTGCGAAGGTGGCACCTAAAAACTCTTTGCGCAACAAAACGTCGATATCTTTCTTCTCATCGCCATTAGACGATGGATGTCCATCTGGAAATGCAGCAACTCCAATATCAAAACCGCCAAACTCATGAATCAATTGCACGAGTTCATCGGCGTGGGTAAATCCATCGGCCGTTGGAATCCACGGAGCTCGTGGACCGCCGGCTGGATCTCCGCGAAGGGCCAAAACGCCTCTTATGCCCGCGGCGCGATACATATGCAAAATTGAGATGATTTCTTGTCGACTTGATCCAACGCAGGTGAGATGAGCAACTGTTGGAATCTTTGTTCGATGAGTTATTTCTTCAGTCACTCGAATTGTTCGATTTCTAGTCGATCCGCCTGCGCCGTAGGTCACAGATACAAACTCTGGTGCCATGAATTCAAGGGCCTCTAGCGCAGCCCACAACCGAACTTCACCCTCAACGTCTTTTGGAGGGAAGAACTCTAATGAATACGAAGTGCGGACTACCACGGTGTGAGGGTACCGTTAAGGAGTGAGTTACCAGGCCAAGGCAACACTTCAAGAGATTCGTGATGCCGTCGAGATAGAACTTGCCGCCTTTCTTAGCGAGCAATCAAAATTTCTTGTATCGATTTCAAGCGATTTAGCACCAGTCGCCGGAGCCCTCTCCTCTTTTCTTCTAGACAGTGGAAAAAGATTACGACCCCTGTTTGCTTACTGCGGTTACGTAAGTACTGGCACCGAAGTCACAACTCCAATCATTAGAGCGATCGCAAGCCTTGAACTACTTCAAGCCTGCGCGCTTATTCACGATGATTTAATGGATGGCTCCGATATGCGCAGGGGTAAGCCTTCAATCCATCGCCACTTTGAATCACTTCATGTGCAAGACGAGCTCGAAGGTTTTGCTCCAGCATATGGTTCAGCCGCGGCCGTTCTATTAGGCGACTTAGCTCTGGTCTGGTCAAATCAAATGCTTAACTCGGCAGGACTAACTTCCACTCAGCTCCACGATGTCATGCCCATTCATGACGAGATGCGAACAGAGTTAATGGCCGGACAATTCTTAGACATTCACGAGCAGACGCAGAAAACTGCCGATTTGAATCGATCCAAAACTATTGCGCGATATAAATCTGGCAAATACACAATTGAACGACCTCTGCACATCGGTGCAGCTCTCAGTGGCGCCCAATCCCCCGAACTCTTTGCGGCCCTATCTGCTTATGGCCTTCCGCTAGGTGAGGCTTTCCAATATCGGGATGATTTGTTAGGTGTCTTCGGAGATCCAAGTGTTACAGGCAAGCCAGCAGGTGATGATTTGCGTGAAGGTAAACGGACTGTCCTTATCGCGCTAACCGATAAAGAATCTACCGAAGTTATGCGTGAGACAAGTCGGAAGTATTTTGGAGCACCCGATTTAGATGAGCATGGGGTCAAGATTTTGCAAGAAATTATCGTCTCGACTGGTGCGAAGGAAAAACTAGAATCGATGATTGATGAACTCGCCGAACAGGCGTTAACTGCCGCAGACAATGAGCTCATTGGCGAAAATGCACATCCCCTACTTCTGGAACTCGCCAAAATTGCAACAAAGAGAAGTGCCTAGGTGGCAGCTCGCGTTAAAGGTCCGACCGATCATGTCGTAATTGTCGGGGCCGGGCTTGCAGGTTTAAGTGCTGCACTGCGATTAGCTGGAGCCGGACGAAAAGTTACGGTCATCGAACGCGAAAGTGTTCCAGGTGGGCGAAATGGTTTACTCAACAAAGATGGTTACGCATTTGATACCGGTCCTAGCGTTCTCACAATGCCCTCATTAATTGCGGATGCCTTTAACTGCGTGGGTGAAGATATGAAGGACTGGTTAGAACTTATGCCAGTGTCGCCTTTATATCGAGCTTTCTATCATGACGGATCACAAATTGATGTACATGCAAACACTCAAGAGATGGAAGCAGAGATAGCTTCCAAAATTAGTGCGACTGAGGCCGAGGGTTACCGTAAGTATGTAGATTTTGTTACGAAGCTCTATAAGTACGAGATGAACGATTTCATTGATCGCAATATAGATTCACCCCTTAACTTGCTGACTCCAAATCTTGCGCGCTTGATTGCCCTCGGGGGCTTTCGCCGATTAGCGCCTAAAGTAAATCAATTTATGAAGGACCCACGTCTGCAAAAGGTTTACTCATTTCAAGCAATGTATGCCGGCGTTAGTCCACAACAGGCCCTTGCTATCTACGCCGTCATCGCTTATATGGACTCGGTCAATGGGGTTTTCTTCCCTAAGGGTGGCATGCATGCCGTACCTCGAGCGCTAGCCAGCGCCGCGCAAAAACATGGTGTTGAATTCAAATACAGCACAACAGTTTCCTCAGTCGAAGTAACTAATGGTCGTGCAAAAGCTGTATTGACCGAAGATGGTCAGAGAATTGAGTGCGATGCGCTTATTCTCAACCCTGATTTACCAGTTGCTTGGCGCGACCTGTTGGGTAAAACTCCCCTCTCAGTTAAGCGACTGAATTACTCTCCATCATGTGTAACTATGTTGATCGGCTCATCAAAGAAATATGACTTCACGGCGCACCACAATATTCACTTTGGTAAATCCTGGGATGGCGTTTTTGATGAGCTCATTACACAGAAAAAGCTAATGAGTGATCCGAGCGTGCTTGTAACTATTCCTTCTAAGGATGATCCCAGCCTTGCACCGGTTGGAAAACATTCGTACTACGTTCTTTTTCCCACCCCTAACTTAGATGCCGATATCGACTGGACGAAAGAAGCAAAACCATATCGAGATCACATGATTTCAACCTTAGAATCTCGGGGATACAGTGGGTTTGGTGATGCTATTGAAACCGAGGTTGTCACCACTCCTCTAGATTGGCAAGCGCAAGGGATGGAGAGAGGCGCTCCATTTGCAAGTGCACATACATTTTTCCAAACCGGTCCATTTAGACCACGCAACATGGCCGCTGGAATCGAAAACGTTGTCTTTGCTGGATCTGGAACTCAACCTGGAGTTGGTGTGCCTATGGTATTAATTTCCGGACGTTTGGCAGCTGAGCGCATAGTCGGCCCAGTTAATTAATCAAACCCCTATATCTTCATTCCAAATCTCGGGTTTTTCCAAAATGAAAGTAGACATCATGTCCTTGCAGATTTGTGAGTTCAAATTAATTACTTCAACGCCATGAGCGCGCAATAAATCCTCAGCCCCCATAAAGGTTTCATTCTCACCAAGGACTACTCGTGGGATTCCATATAATAAAATAGCCCCGCTACACATATGACACGGAGAGAGCGTCGTATACATAGTTGCTTTTCGATAGACGGCTGCTGACAGCCGGCCGATGTTTTCTAAGCAGTCTGTCTCGCCATGTCGAATAGCACTTCCAAGTTGGACACGTTTATTAAAGCCCACACCGAGAACTTTTCCTTCAACTACCAATGCCCCGCCAATCGGAACCCCGCCTTGAGAGGCACCTTCTTGGGCAGCAGCAATTGCATAGTTCAAGAACAACTGATCCGACATATCTCCTCATTTCGACCTAAGGGCATACTAACTCCATGCCGTTAAATTTCTTTCATCGAGTATTGCCAACTACGCATGAGTACGATGGTCGAATGGACGAGTTAACGGCTGCGGGAATAACCGATCCCGCATTGCGTGAATCCTATGCCGAATGCAAACGCCTCAATGCCTTACATGGCAAGACTTACTTTCTTGCAACCTTGTTGCTGCCAAAGGCAAAACGTCCCTTTGTTCACGCCCTGTATGGATTTGCTCGCTTTGGCGATGAGATTGTTGATGATCTCGAATCAACATTAACGACCGAAGAAAAGGCAGCCACACTTAGAAGTTGGGGCGAGGGGGTTCTCTCAGATTTGCGCGAAGGAACTAGTCAGGACCACATTGGACTGGCCTTAGTTGATACCGTCAATCGATTTGCTATTCCCCATCAATATTTTGAAGCCTTCTTGCACTCGATGGAGATGGATTTAACCGTGCAAGAGTATGAGACATATGAAGATTTGATGGAATATGTCTACGGTTCGGCGGCCGTTATTGGTCTAGAGATGGTGCCAGTCTTGGGACCCTTGCACAATGATGCTTTTGAAGCTGCCAAGAAATTGGGCATCGCGTTTCAATTAGCGAACTTCATCCGTGATGTTGACGAGGATTTGGACCGCGGCCGTATATATCTGCCGATTGCAGAAATGGTTAAGTTTGGAGTTACGCACGAAATGCTTGAAGCACGCGTATTAACTCCACAGATTATTGAGCTCCTTAAATTTCAGATTACTCGAGTACGCCAACTCCAAGCAGAGGCTGCCCCGGGAATTGCGTTATTGGAGCCTTCAAGTCGGCCATGTATTGAGGCTGCAAGTGAACTGTACTGCGGCATTGTCGATGAAGTTGAAAAAATTGGCTACGACATATTCAGTAAAAGAGCTAAGACTTCTACTATGCGCAGAATTAAAGTTGCTGGCGCCGCTTTTCTAAAGCTCCGATTCGCATCCAATTAGTCAAAACACCCAGCACTAAAGCAAAACCAAAGAGTAAATCTTCAATGGGCGCCGATGCGATTCGCAGACCAACTATTGTTGCAGGGTTATACATAACGATATTGCGAGAAGTGAGCCACCAATTAGTCAATAGTTGAAAGCTAAGAATGATTGCATACGATGTCCAAAATACTCTCCGCTTCAACAATTGAGTCCTTGCAACAAGTAAATCAAATAGAACGGCACAAACTACGGCCACGATTGCCAACTGCGTATAGCTCATAGCGGCCAATCTTTTTTCACGGTGCGTACGGCTTCAATTGTCATGATTGCTGCAATTGGTACGAAGAAAAAAAATAGGTACTCTTCCAAAGGAATCCCAAAGGGGCCATAGATTCCAAGCACTTGAGCCTTATCAAATCGCCAATGACTACTCTTAATTGCATAAGCATCCCAGATGATAAATATGCTTGCGATGGGCCATATCGCTTGGAGCGCACGTTTGATTCGCGCGAGAACGCGTACCTTCAGGAAAATTTCTAACCAAAATGAGCCAACCACCGTGAAGGCAATCATGGCCATATAGGAGAGCTTTAGCACGAAAGTAACGTTACTCTACGAAGTACGGGAGCCCATAAAGGCTGAGAGGGTCTGAGATTCAGACCGACCGTTTGACCAATCCGATAATGCGGATCTGGAAGGGACTTAGACAATGTCAAAAATTCTATTCACAGCCTGGGGCTACGATGTTTCATATCTGGAATTCATTTCCGCTCTGACCTCATTTGTTGGAGTATGGCTAGGAACAACCGGCAAGCGAATCACTTGGCCGTGGTGGGCATTGAGCAGTGCCCTTTACATGGTCTTCTTTTATGACGTAAAACTCTATGCAAGCTCGGTACTACAAATTGTATTTATTCTTGCCGCACTGTGGGGCTGGCGTGATTGGGCGCCAACTGGTGCAGTACCTAGTGCCCTTACACGCCGACAAATTTACTACTGGAGTTTAGGAACTTTAGTTACTACTGCAGCCCTTACTCCAGTTCTTTCAAGAATCGGCGCAGCTGCAACTTGGTCCGATGCATTTTTACTCATTGGAAGTTTAGTTGCGCAGATACTCATGGTTTTTGAAAAATATGAATCATGGATTCTATGGTTGATAGTGGATGCGGTAGGAACAATTGAGTATGCAGTCCTTGGCTATTGGTTTACGGCAGTGTTGTACTTCGCTTTCACGGTTATTGCCGTTATTGGTTGGAAACGTTGGTATGACGCTCGTAGCAATTGATGGCCCTGCCGGCGCCGGAAAAACAACGTTAGCTGCGCAGTTTTACGAAAAATTTAGCGAAGGCAATACGGTTTGCGTCATACATATGGATGATTTATACGATGGCTGGAATAATGCTTTGAGCGATCAACTCACTCAGAAGCTCACAACAATCAGCGATGCCCACAGAAGAGGTGAAGTCTTTGAAATGGAGATTTTCAATTGGGGAACGATGAGATTTGATGAGGTCCGACGTTACGAGCCTGCCGACATCCTTATTCTTGAAGGTGTCGGTGCTGCCCAACTCGCGGTGCGCCAAGCTGGTGCAACGGTCTATTGGCTAGATATTTCGCCGGAAATCGGGCTTGCACGGGTATTGGCCCGCGATGGAGTTCATATTGAAAGACAGATGCGTGAGTGGCAAATTCTTCAAAATTCTCATTTTGCTACAGATTTAACCCGTGAAAGTGCAGACCATATTCTTAACTCACAGTAGTTTCTGGCGCGCCCACACCCAGTTCTAAGGCGCATTCCATAAAATTCACACATGTCTGATCTATCTGGAGAGCTAATTGATAATCGCTATCAATTAATCCGCCAAGTTGCCAACGGCGGAATGGCCTCGATATATGAGGCGATGGATACCCGACTTGATAGAAAAGTAGCAGTGAAGATAATGCATCCCCACTTGGCGCAGGACGAGGCATTTGTCAATCGTTTTATCCGTGAAGCAAAAGCTGCAGCTGCACTTTCGCATCCAAATATTGTTGCCGTTCAAGATCAAGGTTGGAATCAAGGTGGCGTCCCAGCTGTCTTTTTAGTTATGGAGTTCATCGAAGGTAGCACTTTGCGTGAATACCTAAATGAGCGCGGACGATTCGAAGTCAAAGATGCAATTAACTATCTCATCCCAATTGTAAGTGCGCTAAGTGCTGCGCATTCGATTGGAATCGTGCACCGAGATGTAAAGCCGGAAAATATTATGATTTCGAAAGAGGGCCGCGTCAAGATCGCTGACTTTGGTTTAGCTCGGGGTGAACTCATTGGCTCAACTATGACCGCAGAATCTAGCGTTATTTTAGGATCGGTCTCTTACCTATCCCCCGAACAAGTCCAACGTGGAATCGCCGATGCGCGCAGTGATGTCTATGCGGTCGGCATCGTTGCCTTTGAAATGCTAACTGGAGAAAAACCATTCATAGGCGATTCGCCAATTCAAATTGCCTATATGCATGTCAATCAGGACATTCCATCGGTTAAGTCAAAGAGGAAAGATATTCCCGAAGCCCTTGATGCTTTAATTAGTCGAGCCACAAACCGAGATCCCGACCTGCGTCCGCGTGATGCTGCTGAGTTCCTTAAGGCCCTAGAGAAGATACAGGCCGAGTTAGACCCCAAAAAGAATCAGTTAAAACTTGATTTGGACTTACCGGTTGAACCTATTCGGGAAAAAGCTCGAACGAAAATCAAGCCGGAAGTGGTCAAAGAGGAAACTGCACCAATAGTTGAAACGACGAAGGAGATTGCGCGAAAGGAAGACCGGAAACGCAAGACAAGTAAACGCGTTAAACGCAATCGAAAGGTGGCGCTCCTTCTTGCAATCGCCCTAGGCATTGGCGGCTGGTATGCCATCATCGGTCCGGGTTCGCGAATTGTGGTGCCATCAACAGTTGGCGGTTCATATCAAGATGCCCTTACGGCCTTTAATCCCCTCGG
The DNA here is from genome assembly GCA_903832395.1 of uncultured Actinomycetes bacterium. Taxonomy (GTDB): domain Bacteria; phylum Actinomycetota; class Actinomycetes; order Nanopelagicales; family Nanopelagicaceae; genus Planktophila. The sequence goes on from CAILBF010000019.1 coordinate 7,989, forward strand.
AATTACGAACGTAGTAGTTGAAAAACGTTACGACGAAGACATTGCCTCTGGAACCATTATTCAATCGCAACCTCCTGGTGGGGGTCGAATCGATGTAGGTGGCAAAGTCACGCTACTGATTTCCGAAGGTCCTGAGCGATACACGATCGCCCCTCTTGTCGGATTAACGCCTGACGCGGCGATCGCTACTCTTTCAAAGAGTCCGCTGAAAATTGGAACCACTACTCAAATCTTTAGCAAAAAAATCCCCAAGGGATTTGTAATCTCCTCAGATCCAGTCGCCGGATCGAAAGTGAAGAGAGATTCGATTGTAAATATTGTCGTCAGTAAAGGCGTCGAAACAATTGCTCTGGTTTCATATATCGGCAAAAGTAGCGATCAAGCCCTGAGTGAGCTCACTGATGCTGGTTTCGTTGTTACTAGTACATATGCCTTTGATGAAAATATTCTTGCTGGAACTGTTCTCTCACAATCACCTTCTGGTGATGCCGATGTGGCTAAAAATTCAAAAGTGATTCTTGTTGTCTCTAAGGGAACGCAATTCGTCTATATGCCAAATGTCTTTTCTATTGAAGCGAGCTTGGCGGTTAAGGCACTTGAAGATCTAGAGCTTAAAGTTGTTGTGAAGAAATTAGGTGTAAAAAAGACGAAGAAAGTCACGAATATTTCACCCAAAGTTGGTAGTAAAGTCACGCGTGGCAGTACGGTCACAATTACCGTAGGGTAGCCCGATGCCAACTAAGTTGCCTCGTATCGGTGCTCATACTCCAACAACCGGAGGCATGGCTAAGCGTTCGATTGAATACGCTAAAACTACCGGGGCCGAAGTAATTCAAGTCTTTGCCTCTAGTCCGCGGATGTGGGCAATGCCTGCAGCCAAGCCCGATTTAGATGAGGCTTTTAAAATTAAGGCCGCGGAATTAGATATCGAAACGTACGTACATGCTCCCTTTCTCATTAACTTGGGTTCGCCGACTGAGGCTACGTATATCAACTCCCTAGCTTCAACTGCATACTCACTCGGCCGAGCAACTGATATTGGCGCTTTGGGTACAGTGATTCATACTGGCTCGGCAGTTGATTCAGCTCACGTCGATAAAGCGTGGAAGCAGATCCACGAAGGAATGATGCCGATTCTCAACGCTCTTTCAGATGATGCACCATTTCTCTTATTGGAACCGACAGCCGGACAGGGTCAATCACTAGTCAAGAAACTAGATGACCTAGAGAATTATTTAAAGGTGCTTGAGTACCATCCCAAAGTAGGAATTTGCCTTGATACCTGCCATGTGTTTGCCGCTGGCCATGACATATCTGTTAAAGGTGGAATGACTAAAACTTTAGATCTGCTCATCGAAATTGCTGGTGTTGAGCGATTTAAGTTAATTCACGCCAATGACTCAATGGACGTTTGTGGTGCGCTGAAAGACCGTCATCAAAATATCGGTGATGGCCATATTGGAATCGATGCATTTGCTGAGCTTCTTGCCCATCCATCCGTTGCAAATGTCCCATTGATTTTAGAGACTCCCGGCATGGAAGAAAAACACACCGTTGAAGTCGCGCTTTTGAAAGCCCTTCGTAAGAAGAAATGAGTAGCGCCGCGCATAAGTGGAAGTTGCAGATGGCCCCATGGGCGCTTTTGTCTGTTTCAGTTGCTTGGGGACTTTCGTTTATCCTGATGAAAGATGCGATCGCGCGCCAAAGTGTAAATAATTTTCTTTTTACTCGCTTTAGCGTTGCCGCAATAGTTATGGTGCTCATTCGCCCGAAAGTATTCAAATTAATCGATCGTGACCTTCTACTGAGGGCAGGTGCTGCTGGAATATTTCTAGGTAGTGGTTACATTTTTCAAACTTTAGGTCTCGCGCGCACGGGAGCTGCAATAACTGGATTTGTGACTGGCCTCTACATTGTGTTGACGCCATTGTTCGCATGGATTTTCTTGCATCAACGCGTTAGCCGTTTTACTTGGGGTTGCATTGCAATGGCCACCATTGGCTTAGCGCTCCTATCAATTCATGGATGGTCTATCGGCATAGGCGAACTACTTACCTTTTTCAGCGCGATATTTTTCGCGCTCCATATTACGGCTTTGAGCAAATGGAGTTCCGGCCGCGATACATATGCGATGACTGTCGTTCAACTTACAGCGTGTGCCGTTATCTCCGGTCTTGCCTCGATTCCTGGGGGTTACCAACTTCCACCCGATTATGGTGTCTGGTCCGTCGTAATCTTCACGGCCGTCTTTGCAACTGTAATCGCCTTTATTATTCAGACGTGGTCCCAAGCGCATATGAGTGCCGTCAAAGTGGCCGTTATTTTAACGATGGAAGTTGTATTTGCCGCAATCTTTGCAATTCTCCTTGGTGGTGAAAGGTTGACGATTCGAAGCTCAATTGGTGGCATCCTGGTTATAAGTGCGATGTATTTGATTGTCGTCAAAGAAGAGAAGTAGGCTAACAACCATGACCATAGACCTGCGATCAGATACTGTAACTCGACCATCACAAGGTATGCGCGATGCAATTGCCAGTGCACCGGTTGGTGATGACGTCTATGGAGATGATCCAACGGTTAACTCTCTTGAAGAGCGCGTTGCAGCCATGTTTGGCAAAGAGGCTGGATTATTTACACCATCGGGTTCATTGGCCAACCAATTAGCGATTCGGATGTTAGTTGCACCGGGACAAGAGTTACTTGCTGAAACTAATTCACATATAGTCCGCGCCGAACTCGGTGCAGCTGCAGTTTTTAGTGGAATTACGACGCGAACTTGGCCGGCAATCGATGGAGTGTTGAAAGCAACTGATGCCCTCGATGTCGCCCGTCCGGATTCAGGCCCTTACTTAGTTTCTACTGCCGCAATTGCAGTTGAGAACACACATAACTTTGGCGGCGGAACTGTGCAATCGATACATGAAATTGCCGCCCTACGTATCGGTGCCGATGAAATGGGATTGGCGCTTCATCTAGATGGCGCCCGTATCTGGAATGCCCATGTTGCAAGTGGCGTTTCATTCTCTGATTACGGACAGTATTTCGACACAATTAGCGTCTGTTTATCAAAGGGTTTAGGCGCCCCTGTTGGTTCCATCATGATCTCGACAAAGGAGCGCGTTGCACAAGCGCGTATTTGGCGCAAACGTTATGGCGCTGGAATGCGACAAATCGGAATCTTGGCAGCGGCTGGACATTACGCGCTCGATAATAATATTGAACGGTTAGCCGATGATCATCGTCGTGCCAAGGAAATTGCGATTGCATTGTCAACTATTGATTCAACCCTCATCGATCCAGCGGATGTTCAAACAAATATCATTGTTTTAGATTTGAAAGCGATATCTCTGACAGCTACGGAGCTAGCTACTCGTTGTCGTGAAGCTGGCTTATGGATTAGCGCGTTTGGTCCTAAGTTTGCACGTCTCGTAACGCACATGGATATTGACGATGCTAAATCTGCTGAAGCGATTGAGATTTTAAAGAAAGCCCTCGTGGCTTAGTAGCCACTCTTTTTTATCAACACCGTACGCATAATTTCCTAGCGCTCCCCCGGTTTTTACAATTCGATGACATGGCACAACTAACATAATGGCATTGTTAGCACACGCACTTCCCGCTGCACGAACCGCAGCAGGCGAACCCGCTTTCTGCGCTAAATCAGCATAAGAGATAACTTTGCCTGGCGTTACCTTGCGCATTGCCTTCCATGATGCCTGCGAAAATGCCGCTCCTGGTTGCCGGACTTTGATTGCATTTATTGCCGATAAATCACCATCGAAGTAATCGTTAATGAGGTCAGAGATGACTGGAATTGTTTTAACAAGCGCTACATCTTTGCCGGCATTAAACGCCGCAACGCTTGAAAGGTTAGCGCCTATAAGAATCTGGTCATCTGCCAATAAATTCAGCGTGCCAATGGGTGTCTTTATTGACGTCGCGAGTAATAGCACGAGGATAAAATTAGCGGTCGCGCAACATCTCGGCAACTAAAAATGCAAGTTCGAGAGACTGTGCATGGTTAAGCCGGGGATCGCAGGCACTCTCATATTTAGTCGCTAGGTCATCGTGAGAAATCTTTTCACCGCCACCCACACATTCCGTGACATCATCTCCCGTAAGTTCGATGTGCACGCCCCCCGGATGGGTCCCTAGGGCTTTATGGACTTCAAAAAAGCCTTTAACCTCATCCATAACATCATCAAAGCTTCGTGTCTTATAGCCAGTTGGCGCCTCATAGGTATTGCCATGCATTGGATCGCAGACCCACAAAACTTTCGCCCCAGATTTAGTAACACCATCAACAAGGGCAGGGAGCGCTTCGCGGATTTTGCCCGCACCCATTCGAGTAATAAAAGTAAGACGGCCGGGCTCGCGCTCTGGATCCAACTTATCGATTAATGCCAACGCATCATCGACGCTTGATTTAGGTCCGAGTTTTACGCCGATTGGATTACGAACTTTAGAAGCGAAATCAACATGGGCGCCATCTAGCTGCCGTGTGCGCTCACCAATCCAAATGAAGTGGCCCGAAACATCGTATGGGTTTCCAGTACGAGAATCGATTCGAGTCAGAGCTTTTTCATACTCCAGAATAAGTGCCTCATGGCTAGAGAAAAAATCAACTGCTTTAAATGACTCAGGATTAACGCCGGCAGATTTAACGAAGGCTAATGCGCGACCGATTTCATTGGCCATCTGCTCGTAACGAACACCGACTGATGAGTCGCGAATAAAACCCTTGTTCCACTCATGGACTTGCCGCAGATCTGCAAAGCCACCCTGAGTAAATGCACGCACTAAGTTCAATGTCGCCGCTGATGTGTTGTAAACGCGCACTAAGCGATGCGGATCTGGAGTACGTGATGCAAGAGTAAATTCGATGTCATTTACGGCATCACCGCGGTATGCCGGTAGCGTGACATCTCCTCGAACCTCAAGGTCATTAGAGCGAGGCTTAGCAAACTGACCAGCCATGCGTCCAACTTTTACTACTGGAAGGCTGGAGTAGTACTGCAAAACTGCAGCCATCTGCAAAATCGTCTTAATGCGATTGCGAATTGAGTCGGCAGTAGCTGCGGCAAATGTTTCGGCACAATCCCCGCCTTGTAACCAAAAAGCTTTTCCATCAGCGGCTAATGCAATGCGCGCTTTTAGATCATCACACTCACCAGCAAAGACCAATGGCGGAAAAGATTTCAGTTCTGCAACGGCCGCCTTGATCGGCGCCCCTTCAGGGCCCCCCGGCCAGTTGGGTTGTTGTGCGGCAACTAGCCCAGGGGTGAAGAGGGAATCAAGAGATGAGTTCATGAGGATAAGAGTAGAGAGTTAAGTGGTAAGCGCGAAGCGCGATTAACCAAAGAAAATCTCGGCCTCCTGGTATCGCTCTAGTGGAACTAACTTCAACTTTTCAGTAGCCGATACCAGCGGTACTCGCACGATATCTGTGCCGTGTAGCGCCACCATCTTGCCCCAATCGCCTTCATGGGCGGCCGTGATGGCATGTAGACCAAAACGAGTAGCAAGAACACGGTCAAAAGCCGTTGGACTTCCACCACGTTGAATGTGTCCTAAGACAGATGTCCGTGCCTCTTTGCCAGTCTTGGCCTCAATCTGCTCGGCTAACCAATCCCCGATTCCCGCGAGCTTTACATGACCGAAGGAATCCAAAGTTTGATCTTTAACTGCCATATCGCCATCTTGTGGAATTGCACCTTCAGCAATGACAATAATCGGTGCGTAGTGAGACTTAAATCGTGACTCGACCCATTCGCAGACTTTATCAATTGAAAACTTTTGTTCAGGAATCAAAATACATGCGGCACCTCCTGCAAGACCGGCATGGAGTGCAATCCATCCAGCATGACGGCCCATAACTTCAACAATTAGTGCGCGATGATGCGATTCAGCAGTTGTATGCAGGCGATCTATCGCCTCTACTGCAATGTTTACTGCGGTATCGAAACCAAATGTGTAGTCAGTATTATTTAAATCATTATCGATTGTCTTTGGAACACCTACAACTTTTACGCCTAGTGAATCAAGTTTGGTTGCAACGCCAAGTGTGTCTTCTCCGCCAATTGCAATGAGCGCATCGATTCCAGCTTTAGCTAAATTCTCTTTAATCTTCTCGACGCCACCCTCAATTTTAAAGGGGTTGGTACGCGATGATCCCAAAATAGTTCCGCCCCGAGGCAAGATGCCCCGTGTAGTTTCAAGCGTTAGCGGCATTGTTAAGCCATCCAACGGGCCTTTCCAGCCATCACGAAAACCAACAAACTCATGTCCGTACTCTTTAACGCCTTTGCGGACAACTGCACGAATAACTGCATTTAATCCTGGGCAATCTCCACCACCAGTGAGCACACCTATACGCATTTTAAACTCCACCTAGAAATATTTAAGTTTCGGCTTGGGCGCAACGATCAAAATAGCCCCACCGGTGGTCAACGCTGACTAGGACAGTCTAGCCTTGCACCATGACCAATTCAGACATCATTGCCGGCGTGGACTCGTCCACTCAATCGGTAAAAGTAGTTATTCGTGATGCCAATACTGGCCAACTACTGCGTGAGGGACGTGCACCGCACCCGCATGGCACCGAAGTTGATCCCGCCCTTTGGAAATCGGCGTTAGATGTGGCAATTGCGCAAGCCGGCGGACTTGATGGAGTGCGTGCAATATCCATCGCTGGCCAACAGCATGGAATGGTTGCCCTCGATAGTGATGGAGAAGTTATTCGCCCAGCACTCCTTTGGAATGACACGCGATCGGCGCAAGCGGCCCTTGACTTAAATCGTGAAGAAGGCGGAGATGCAGAGATTGCCAGAAAAGTTGGCTCAGTATTAGTTGCATCTTTTACCGCTTCAAAACTTCGATGGATGGCAGACCACGAAGCAGAAAACGCCGCCAAAGTTGCATCTGTTGCACTTCCCCATGATTGGCTCTCATGGCAGTTACAAGGTGGAAAAGATTTTAATAAATTGTTTACAGATCGCAGTGATGCCTCCGGGACTGGATATTTCGATCCAACTACATCTCATTATCGCGAAGATATCGTTCGCCTTGCATTGCGACATGATTCAGAAGTCACGCTTCCAAGAATTATTCTCCCTAATGAATTTGGTGGAGTTACCAGCACCGGAATCCCCATCGCCGCAGGAGCTGGTGATAACGCTGGTGCCGCCTTAGGAGTTCAAGCCCAGCCTGGCGACGTAGTTATCTCACTGGGTACCAGTGGAACTGCCTTTGCAGTATCTGATACACCGACGCATGATCCAAGCGGGGCCGTTGCGGGTTTTGCCGATGCAACGGGTCGATTTTTGCCACTGGTTTGTACACTCAACGCTGCACGAATCCTCGATGCCGCAACACAAATCTTAGGTAAGACACATCTAGAAGTTGGGGAACTTGCTTTGAGTACGTCAGCTGGTGCGCATGG
>CAILBF010000020.1 GCA_903832395.1 uncultured Actinomycetes bacterium
GTTGGCCAGTACTTGCCTGGCATTCCAATGATTTCTCCGCTCACAAGGCCGCTACGCGCACTTGGAAGTCCGGCGCTCTCACGAGTGTAGGAATGCTCCCAAAGGGTGCTGGTAACCGACTCAATGGTGTGAGGAGCATGGCGAAGTGCGCTCTCCTCCACTGGCATAACGCCATTTATGACCTCAGTGATCTCGCCGTGAATTGCGACCATCGCCGCGATAAAACGATCGATTTCGGCAATATCTTCGCTCTCGGTTGGCTCAATCATTAAAGTTCCAGATACCGGGAAACTCATTGTTGGAGCATGGAATCCGTAATCCATTAAACGCTTGGCAATGTCATCGACAGTTACGCCACTGATTTTCGTAATTTCGCGTAAATCCAAGATGCACTCATGAGCTACGCGACCTGCTTCGCCTGTATAGAGAACTGGGAAATATGGATTGAGTCGGTGGGCCATGTAGTTCGCCGACAAGATCGCTACCGATGTTGCAAGTGTTAATCCCGCACCACCCATCATGCGGATATATGCCCATGAAATTGGCAAAATACTTGCCGAACCATAAGGGGCGGCACTAATTGGTCCAGGGCCGGTGGAAGGCCCGGCAAGAGCATCCAATGGGTGGTTAGGTAAAAACGGCGCTAAATGTGCACGCGAGATAACTGGACCAACTCCTGGTCCCCCACCACCATGTGGGATGCAAAATGTTTTATGAAGATTTAAGTGCGAAACATCGGCGCCAAATTTTCCGGGCTGAGCTAAACCAACGAGTGCATTTAAATTCGCACCGTCGACATAAACCTGACCGCCAGCTTCGTGAACGAGGCCGCAGATATCTGTTATTGCCGATTCAAATACTCCGTGCGTCGATGGGTATGTGACCATAATTGCAGCCAAGTTCCCCGCATGTTCGGCAATCTTGCTCTTTAGATCGACGATGCTGACGTTGCCATGTTCATCGCACTCAACGACAACAACTTTCATTCCCGCCATTGCCGCACTCGCGGCGTTCGTACCGTGAGCGCTCGAAGGAATCAAACAAATCGTGCGGTTGCTGTCTCCGCGAGAGTCATGGTAGTTGCGAATTGCTAACAGCCCGGCGAACTCACCTTGACTTCCAGCATTAGGTTGCAAGGAGACCGCATCGTAACCAGTGATGGCGATGAGCCATTGCGATAGTTCGTCAATTAACTCTCTGGAACCTACACTTTGAGAAACTGGTGCAAAAGGATGAAGCGATGAGAATTCTGGCCAGGTAACGGCCTCCATCTCAGTCGTTGCATTTAACTTCATTGTGCATGAGCCAAGTGGAATCATCGTGCGATCCAAAGCTAAATCGCGATCGGATAACATACGAAGGTATCGCAACATCGAAGTCTCAGATCGAAGCGTATTGAAAATCGGGTGCTGCAAATATTTAGAGGTACGCACGAAACTCTGTGGAATTGAAGCCGCTGGAGCCGCTGCTCCCCCAGCGCCGAAGATCTCCATCAAGTCAGAGATTAAAGGCGCGTCAGTGGCCTCATCAAGTGACAGACCAACATGCGTTGCATCTAAGTAGCGAAGGTTAATCTTCTTGGCTTCGGCTTTAGCAATAATGCTTGCGGCATCAGCAACTTCAATCTCTAAAGTATCGAAGTAGTTAGCATTTACTACACGATGCCCCGAGGCTGTAATCGAAGCAGCTAACTCTGTTGTCTGCTTGTTAATGCGTGTTGCAATAATCCTTAATCCACTTGGTCCATGCCACATGGCGTAAAAAGCACTCATGACGGCAAGAAGTACTTGAGCGGTACAAATATTACTTGTCGCTTTGTCACGTCGAATATGTTGTTCGCGTGTTTGCAACGCTAAACGAAACGCTGGTTTTCCATGTGCATCAATACTCTGTCCAATTAAACGTCCAGGTAAAGATCGCTCTAATCCCTGACGAACTGCCATGAAGCCTGCA
>CAILBF010000021.1 GCA_903832395.1 uncultured Actinomycetes bacterium
ATTCCCCCAAGCTCTCTCCAGCCTGACCTGCCCGCAGGTATCGACGTGGTCCTAAGCGTCGCGTTAGCGAAAAAGCCAGAGGATAGATATCAATCAGCGGGATTAATGTTGGATGATCTTTTTAAAATTAGCTCGGGGCAGGTTTTAACTACTAAGGCCCCGCGCAAAAAAATTTCTCGACGCAAAGTTGTAATTTCAATAATTTCAGGAATCATCGCACTTGCCGTAATAAGTGGAGGCCTACTTCTATCGAGACCTTCGACAAATGTTGCCACTTTCCCCCAAATACCTAACGTCGTCGGTTTAACTCAAGCAGATGCGCAGGCAATGTTGTCTAGTTACGTCGTCACAATTGCACACGCACATGACGCGCTTATTCCAAAAGATCGCGTTGCGAGTCAGATTCCTCTTGCAACAACGAAGGCACAAAAAGGATCGGGTGTTGTGCTCACTATTTCTGACGGTCCAGGAGATGCGATAGTTCCGCTTGGATTAGTTGGTATGTCCTTAGTTGATGCGCGCGCAGCGTTGGCCGCTGTTGGTTTATTAGTGGCCCAAACCCAGGCGGTTCCATCGGATCAGCCTCAAGGAACGGTTTTAAAAGTTACACCTGATGTCGGCTCAACAACGGTTGCTGGAAGCGGTGTAACGCTGCAAATTGCCAGTGGCCAAGTTCTAGTTCCAACCCTTATCGGCGTTGATGCGATTCAAGCGAGAACTATTCTCGTTCAAGTTGGTTTCTTAGTAAATGAGATCGAAGCCTACGATCCAAATCAACCTGTAGGTATTGTCATTAGGCAAGCACCTGATGCTGGTGCAACTCAAACAATTGGTAAATCGGTAACAATCACCGTTAATAAAGCGCCTTAGTTTTTACTTCCAACAACAGCTGAAAGACCTATGGCTTTTCCTTGTGCTTCTGCGTCTCCACAAACATTGAGCCAATTAGCTAACATCGCATGTCCATGCTCGGTTAAAACTGATTCGGGGTGGAACTGCACGCCTTCGATTGCGAGCGCTTTGTGTCGGATCGACATTACAATTCCAGAATCGCTCTGACTTGTAATTTCGAAATCAGAGTTAATTGTCTCTGGTTCAATGCACAGCGAGTGATAACGCGTAGCCGTGAATGGGGAAGGCAACCCCGATAAAATACCGTGGCCTTTGTGAAACACGAGCGAAGTTTTTCCGTGGAGTAGTTCAGGTGCGCGCGAAACCGTTGCGCCAAATGCCACTCCAATACCTTGATGCCCCAAACAGACACCTAAGACTGGAATGCCCTGTGCTGCGCAGAATTTAATTATTGCAATGCTGACCCCTGCATTTTCTGGAACTCCAGGCCCGGGTGAAATAAGCACCCCATCAAAACCGCTGGCGGCATCGGCCTCAATCTCATCGTTTCGAACCACCGTGCACTCTGCCCCAAGTTGACTTAAGTACTGCACCAAATTAAAGACAAATGAGTCGTAGTTGTTAATTACGAGGATCTTGGCGGGCATAGGAGCATTCTTAACCATGGTGTATCTTTCGCATATGCCTAAATCAAAGCTCCGTAAGAAAGTCATTGAAAAGCACTCTCATGAGGCCCAGGTCGTCGTTGACGCTCCACACGCCCCACTCGAGAGTCCAAAGTGGCTTGCTCCGACGATGGTTGGCGGCTGTTTGGTTGGCTTATTCTGGATCGTGACTTTCTATGTCACTCAAACTAAGTACCCAATCCCTGGTATTGGCGCCTGGAACATGATTATCGGCTTTAGCTTTATCGGCGTTGGTTTCTCACTCGCCACCCGCTGGCGTTAACCCCAGATAATTACACGCGTGTAACTCTCTCCACATTGTGGATAACTGCTGTGGATAAGCCTTAGCGCTTATTTAAGACAAACTGGGCGCTAATAACTCCGCCAACTAATCCACCTAAGTGGGCTCGCCAGTCAATGCCACCTAAAACAAAACCGATAAAAAAGTTAATCCCGATGATGACATAAATAGAGCGAACGTCGGCGCCGATTCTCTTGCCAACAATTATTAACGCTCCGAATAAACCAAAGATGGCACCTGATGCGCCAACTGAATAACTAGAAGGACCTGCAAAGTAGGCAGAGGTTAATGATCCAGTTAAAAGTGAGAAGAAGAAAATTATAAATAGTTTGTTTTTTCCAAAAGCTGCCTCTATCGGATTTCCTAAAACCATTAATGCATACATATTAAATCCAAGGTGTAACAAGCCGGCATGAACAAGGGCCACAGTGAAGAGTCGGTACCACTCGTTAGTTGCTCTTAGATAATCAAGGCTTGGTAAAACCAATCGCATCTCAATTGAAGGGACAATCATTTGCAGCAGATATGCACCGCAGATAACTGCGATTAAGGAATAAGTTGCTGAACGTTTAAGCAATGGTGATGCTGTTGATCGTGATGTCGGTTGCTGGCTTATCTTGCGCACCAGTCTTTGCTTTACCAATGGCATCTACTACTGCCTGGCTAGCGGAATCCTTGACCTCACCGAAAATAGAATGCTTGCGGTTAAGCCATGTTGTTGGTGCAGTTGTAATGAAGAACTGTGAACCATTTGTTCCTGGTCCGGAGTTAGCCATTGCAAGAATGTATGGGCGATCGAAAACTAACTCTCCGTGGAATTCATCTGCAAAGCGATAACCCGGTCCGCCAGTTCCTTTACCAAGTGGATCTCCACCTTGGATCATGAAGCCGTCGATGACGCGGTGAAAAATAGTTCCGTCGTATAAATTGGCATTTGTTTTTTCGCCAGTGTTTGGGTTTGTCCACTCTTTGGCACCAGTTGCAAGTTCAACAAAGTTAGCAACAGTCTTTGGTGCATGGTTTGGGAACAACTCAACGACTATGTCGCCGAGTGATGTGTGAAGTGTTGCAGTTGTTGTCATGTGGAGACCAGGGGAATCGAACCCCTAACCCCCGCCTTGCAAAGGCGGTGCTCTACCAATTGAGCTAGGTCCCCGTATTAGAACGGGTGGGCCTAGATGGACTCGAACCATCGACCTCTTCCTTATCAGGGAAGCGCTCTAACCAGGCTGAGCTATAGGCCCGCATAAAAGATCACTCTCTAATGCAGAAGCGCAAGGTTACCTTGAACTTCGCTAACTCCCAAAACAGCAGAGTTAGGCCCTACAACTGCAGGTGCGAACCATACTAACTTTTCGGGGAAATCTCATCTTCGCTGTTTTTAGTCACTGATACCAAGGCAACACCTTCATCGAGATTGACCAATCGAACTCCCATTGAGTCACGGCCGGTCTGGCGCACCTCTGAAGCTGGTGTTCTCATGACCGTTCCAGCTGATGTGATTGCTAAGACCTCATCCTCATCTCGAAGTACCAAGGCACTAACGAGAGACCCGCGTGAATTCTCATCGATTTTGGCCGCTTTAATTCCAATGCCGCCGCGCCCTTGAAGTCGATACTCATCGATTGGAGTTTTCTTTCCAAATCCACCATCGGTTGCAGTAAATACAAACGAGTGCGCTGCTAATTCACTATCAATGCGCGCCATTGTTAAGAGTGAATCTCCTTCACGGAACTTCATTCCAATAACGCCGCTAGTTGACCGACCCATTGGGCGAAGTGATTCGTCATCTGCTGTAAATCGCAGCGACATTCCCTTCGTCGATACTAAGAGAAGTTCATCTTCGGTATTGATAAGTGATGCGCTGACAACTTCATCGCCAGGTTTTAATGAGATTGCGATA
>CAILBF010000022.1 GCA_903832395.1 uncultured Actinomycetes bacterium
AATGGTCCACATACTCCAGGCCTTCCACCAGAGACTGCTGAGTATCTTGGAACTAAGCGTGACATTCTCGGCTTAGGTGTTGAGACTGTCGGTATCGATGCTGGCTTAGCATTTGGAATGAGCATTCCCTTTCCTTGTCACAATATGTTGATGGGAAATAATAAATACGGACTAACTCAGCTTCGCAATCTTGATAAGTTGCCACCACAAGGTGCAATTGTTATCGCCGCTCCATTAAAGATTGTTGGCGGTTCCGGAAGCCCAGCTCGCGTATTGGCGTTAGTTTCTAAGTAATTAGAAATAAAAAGCCGGTCGAGTTAACTCGGCCGGCTTTTTTATTCCATAATTTTTCTATCGCAGTTTTTTACTCAGCAATCGCTTGGCAACTAAATACCCAGATCCGCCGCCAAGGCCTGGACCGGGGTGGGTCGATGCCCCAATGTGCCACAAGCCTTTGACTGGTGTGCGATGTCCGGTTGCTCCAGATAATGGGCGCCAAACCGCGTATTGATCAATCCTGCAGTCACCCGAATATGGGTCTCCGCCAACAAGATTGGCATTCATAGCCTCAATTTGTTGGGGTCCTAGAACCACTTTAGCTAGCGTGGCCGATTCTAGATTTGAGATCTGTTCACCAAGTTGTGCGAGTACGCGGTCGGCATAAGCATCCAAGCGAACTTGATTCCAACTTCCATCCCCCGGATCAATTTCTCCAGCCAAGTCGCCGAGAATTTTTCGTGGATTCTCCTGTAGTTGAATCCATAAGATTGACTGACCCTCGGGAGCGCGGGATTTATCCATCGTTGTTGGTTGTCCAACAACAATCGTTGGGCGCTTAGGCAAATAGCCACGATTAGAAGCGTTAACCGATTCGGATAGTGAATTCAACCCATCTAATACATGCACCACTGCTACTTCTGCCAAACGCGCATCATTCTTCCAAATCGGTGGCTCAGAAAGCGCTAAGTGAATTTGAATTGCTGCACGGCCATAACGAAAACTCTCGGCAGTTTTAAGGATGGTACTTGGTAATCTTTCATCGCCCAGAAGAGTTTCATACAAAGCTTGCGGGGTCGTTGATGCAAGTACAGCCTTTTTTGCACTGAACTCTCGGCCATCAGCTAGTTTCACACCCGTAGCTTTTCCGTTCACAACGTTAATCTTTTTGACATCGGCGCCAGTAATTATGTGCCCGCCGTTGTCGGTAATAATCGCCATGAGAGCATCAACTAATTTAATTCCGCCACCGATAGGCACGGGCATTCCACCAAAAGCAACCGCAGCTGAAATTACTTTAGTAATAAAACCGCTGCTGGCATCATCGGGGCCAAGACCATTATGTAGTGCCCAAGGGGCAAGAAGTGATTTACTTACTGGAGAGGAAAAGGTTCTATCTAACCAAGGCGCTGCAGGTTCTAGGAGTTCAGCGCCAGTTGCAACCAAACCACGGGTTCCAAAACGTTTGCGAGCGGTTCTAAATAATTTCAATGAGTTAGCTCGCCACAGATCCGCGCCTAAAAGCCCAAAAGCTAAATCTATTTTCTTAGTGAACTCGCCAAGCATTTCATTCCATGCCGCGCCATCACCTAGGCGTTCGAACTCAGCCGATGTTGCGGCCATGTCTGTTGAAAGCACTGCGCTTCCATCGTTGCAAACAACACCAGTTGGCATCGTTGTATTGGCATAGACCAAGCCACGAGCCTCTAAATCTCCTTTTAGTTCGGCATATGCCGGGCCTCCAACAAAGAGTGGATGCCAACTCGATAAGAGCTCATGAGTAAAACCTGGAAGCGTAGCTGTTGTCGATGTCGCGATTGCTCCGCCAGGAGTGCTGTTTCTTTCGCAGATTAAAACTTTCCACCCGGCTCGGCTCAGTAGAGCTCCAGCAACTAGTGAGTTAATTCCACTTCCGACGATGACCGCATCATTGCGCTCCATTAATAACCCTCCCAAAACACTCTGCCCTAAAAGTAACTTGGTTAATCTAATGCCAATCAATCGGTTACGTCTATTGGCTATTAGTTAGCGCCATGGCATGATTCCCCAATGCTTGATGTGCTCATTGTTGGCTCGGGAATTAATGGACTTAGTGCGGCGGCGATTTTAAGTGCCAAAGGTAAAAAAACTCTGGTACTAGAACAGGCCAGTGCTTTCGGCGGTGCTATTCGCACCGAGGAGATTACCTTGCCAGGTTTTCATCATGATCTTTTCGCGACGAACTTAAGTCTCTTTGCTGGCGGCGGCGTGATGGCAGCTCTGAAAGATCAATTGATTGCCCATGGACTTGAATTTGTCCCATCCGGGAAACCATATTGTTCGGTATTTCCCGATGGAAAAATGGTTGGCGTAGTGATGGATCGCGATCAGACCATTAGTAATATTGAAAAGGTTGCACCCGAAGATGTTGCAGCATGGCAAGCACTTACCGCAAAACTTG
>CAILBF010000023.1 GCA_903832395.1 uncultured Actinomycetes bacterium
ATCGAAGAGCCTGGCAAATATCCATATACGCGCGGAATTAATGCCGATCCAGGTGTATGGACGATGGGTCAGTACGGTGGTTTCGGGACACCTGCTGAAACTAACGAGCGTTTTAGAATGTTATTGGATCAAGGCTTAACTGGTTTTAGCGTTGCGCTAGATTTACCAACTCAACTTGGTTTGGATTCCGATGACCCATTATCACTTGGTGAGGTAGGTCGAGTAGGCGTAGCGATTGATAGTCTGCGCGATATTGAAATTTTAATGGAGGGCATTCCACTCGAAAAAATTTCACAAGTTCGCACAACTGCAAACTCCATAGGTTATATCTGGGCAGCGATGTTTATCGCACTGGCTGAACAGCGCGAGATGGACCCAAATAAATTTGGTATGTTTATTCAAAACGATGTTCTTAAAGAATACATCGCACGAGGAACACAGATTTTTCCAGCCGAAGCCGGCTTAAAGCTCTCAGTTGATGTCATCGAGTACATTGCAACTAAAATCCCACGGTGGGTTTCATTGGCCATGAGTGGTTATCACATCCGTGAGTCAGGTTCAGATGCCGTGCAGGAAGTTGCATTTACCTTTGCTAATGCGCGGGAATACTTGGATGCCGCAATTGCCAGAGGCGTCAGTGTTGATCAAATCGCCGCCACGCTCTTTACGTTTTTATCCTCAAATATCGAGTTTTTGCCTGAAATTGCTAAGTTCCGAGCCGCCCGCAAGACCTGGGCACGTTTGGTTCGCGAAAAGTATGAACCTAAAGATGCCGCCTCTGAAAAACTTCGTATTTTTGCCTTTACTGCAGGATCATCATTAACTGCCCAACAATCCATGAATAACGTTGTTCGTACTTCCGTTGAAATGCTGGCAGCTGCTTTGGGCGGTATTCAGACTATGCACGTCTCTGCCTTTGATGAGGCTTTGGGTGTGCCTACTGAAGAGGCTGCGATGTTAGCTCTTCGTACGCAACAAGTAATTGCTTTTGAAACTGGCGTTTTAAGCACTGCCGATCCATTAGCTGGAAGTTATGAAATTGAACGCCTTACCGATGAACTCGCAGATAAAATGTGGGCGATGTTGGAAGATATTGAAAAACGTGGCGGGGCACTTGCTTGCATCAATAATGGCTGGTTTTCAAATGAGCTCTCTGAAAAAGCTTATGCCTTTGCAATGGCGATTGAATCGGGGGAGCGCAAACTAGTTGGCGTGAATCTTTTCAAAGCCGATACTCCACCATATAAAGCCTTTGAAATTAATCCTGAGAGCGAGGCCGGCCAAGTTGCAGCTCTTCGCGCAGTTCGCGCTGGCAGAGATAATGCCCTTGTTGCTGTGACTCTTGCTAATTTGCATAAAGCCGCGCTGGCTGACGAGAACATTATGGAAACTTGTATAGCTGCAGTTAAGGCGTACGCCACTGTCGGTGAAATAGTAAATGAACTTCGCAAAGTTTATGGAAGATGGATACCTACGCGAGCTTTTTAAGTTGCGCTAAAACTATTTCAAAGGGCTCTTTTCGGTAATCAATAGGCTCAAAGTGACCAATTTTTTCAAGTTCAATGAGTTCACAGTCCAGACCAGCTTTAACGTAAGAATTGTAAAGATTTCGTGAATGCTCAATCGGAACGATGAGATCATCGACTCCATGAATAATTAAAACTGGAACATGTTCATTAAGACGTAGATTCGGATCCAAGTCTGGGCGGTTAGTCGCCGCGGTCCCAAGGAAATCGCGCACTGCTCCACTGTCGGTATTGTCTCTATCGGCCGTTGCTAGATCACACAGCGGGGAGAGTGCAATTATGCCTTTAATTAGCTTGAAATTCGTATCATCTGGTGCGATGAGCGCCAAGTGGCCGCCAGCTGAGTGGCCAATAAGGACACCGCCACCGCAATGCTCAATTGCTTTGCGAATATCATCGGAGTAATTATCAGGAAAGCCAGGAGTTCTTCGATACTCAACCAATTGA
>CAILBF010000024.1 GCA_903832395.1 uncultured Actinomycetes bacterium
ACTCGTGCAATGGGCGCTCAAAGAGGGTTTGAACTTACGTTTTATCGAGCAGATGCCGCTAGATGCCGGAGATGCGTGGTCACGTGAGAAGATGATTACTGCCGATGAAATCTTCGCCGATTTAAGCAAAGTCTTCGCGCTTACTCCCGTAGAAAATCGCGGCTCATCACCGGCCGAAGAGTTCTACATCAATGGCGGTCCAGAAGTAGTTGGAATTATCGGCAGCGTTACGCGGCCATTTTGTGGTGATTGCGATCGAGTGCGCTTAACTTCTGATGGTCAGATTCGCGCCTGTCTATTTTCAATGACTGAGACCGACATGCGTGGAATTTTGCGCAACAAAGATTTAAGTGATGAACAAAAGAATGAAAGTTTAATTAAGGCCTTTCACTCAACGATTAAGGCAAAGCTTCCGGGCCATGGAATTAATGATCCAAGCTTTATTCAACCATCACGACCAATGTCGGCAATCGGCGGTTAGCAATGAGCGATGACGCGCTAGGGCTCGATGAGGCGTATTCGGTAAAGACGCCGGATGATAATCGCCGCCTATATGCCAAGTGGGCGGCAACATATGAGTCATCCTTTGTTGATGCTAAGCAGTATCGCTATCCCAAAGCCATCGCCGAGGTTTTTAACGATGTAATCCCACCAGTTACTCGAATTTTAGATATCGGTACCGGTACTGGGTTAACTGGAATGTATGTAACGCGGCTTCGCCATGCAGTTGTTATTGATGGCATGGATATTTCGCCGGAGATGTTGGCCCAAGCTAAGTTAAAGACCCGCGAAGATGGAAGCGCTGTTTATCGCGCGTTGTATGAACGGGATTTAACCAAGGCTGTTCCAAATGAGAACGCGCCTTATGAAGCCCTCTTTAGCTCCGGCACTTTCACGCATGGGCATTTAGGTCCTGAGTGTTTGCGCAATTTGTTGCCACTTCTTGCCAATGATGGTTGGTTAGTAGTTGGCGTAAACAATGAACACTTTGAGTCACAAGGCTTTGCGGGGGAGTTAGATTCGTTAGTCGCCCTTGGTGCGATACAGACTCCAGATATTAAGCGGATCGATGTGTATGAACCGGGCAGTGTGCACTACGGTGATCAAGCCCGCGTGATTATCACTCGCCTAATTAATTAAAAAGTTTTCCACAAACGAAACATGGAATCATTAAAAATGTCAGTGCGCAAATTTATTCTCAAGAACAAAGACAGAACCCCGGCCGTTTGATCGGTACTCAATCGAGTACTACAGGGACGGTTCCGGGGTGTTCACGAGAAAGATACCTCCTTGCGATGACAAAAGCCAACACAGTAATCTGGGAATTCACAATTAATCACTTCTCGCTCTTTCGGATGAGTACCTACCTGCGGAGTTCGTTTGGCAATTATGAGCGCGCAGTAGCACTTTATCGTTGGAACTCAGAGTTGGCCTCTGCGTATTGGGAGGCAATCGCTTACGTTGAAGTAGCTCTGCGTAATCTTTTGGATAAGAGAATGACACAGCGTCAGCTTTTGTTGGGTAGGAGCACGCATTGGATTTTCGATGATGATTATGAATTGGGGAGAAGTAAAGACCCTAGCGTGGAGTCGAAGCAGCCGTTCAAGGAGATAGGCGATGCAATGCGACGCGTAAGGAAAAATGGGAAACCATTGACCCCAGATCAAATTATCTCCGAACTCTCTTTTGGCTTTTGGCACCAGTTAGTTTCAAAGAAACAGCTTTTTCTCTGGCCAGAGTTGGCCGCTGGATTTATCAATGCCCCTAGTAGGCGTCAGAGTTATATTTCGAATCTAACGCTTGAAATTAGGGATTTAAGGAATCGAATTGGTCACCACCATCGCTTGGGCACTGATGCAATTGAGGGTGGTTTTCAAGCCTTGAATCTATTAGCTGATTCAATAGATAAAGAGTTAGTGGTATGGATTGGTTCAAACTCACGAATAAATAATCTAATTAAAACCAACCCGATGAACTTTGCCCCAGAGAACGAGGTTGAAGTTAAATAACGCCCTTTTTAAGGACGATATCGCGTAATCCGGCCTCATCGAGTTTAGTTAGTGTTTCAACTTCACTAGATTCAATAGCTCCGCAATCTAGTCCGCGTAGGAAATATCGGGCCAAAGTAAGGGCAGTTGCGGGTTCATCCATCGTTCCTGATGCCGCGCTATTGAGATAGTTGCGCAAGCGAAGTGAAGCGGCAGCTAAACCATCACGATAGAAAATCCAGTTTGCGGCAAGACGTGTAGGAAGTTGCGAACCATGTAGATCCCAGCCTTGGTAGATACCACGCTCTAGCGAGCGGCGAACAAGTCGGTAGTGATTGTGCATTGCGGCATGGACTTCGGCCGTTGTTCCGACTGGCAAAATATTTGTTGAGCCATCTGAGATACGAACCGTTGTGCCAGCAGTTGCTACTTGCAGAACGTTCTTTGCATAATCTGCTGCGGGATGATCGAGGGTTTGGTAGGCCGATGAGATACCAGCTGCTGCCGAGTAGTCATACGTGCCGTAGTGAAATGCGCTAAGTCTTCCTTTAGCGCGATCAATGTATTGAGCGGCAGTAACCGAACCATTTTGATCCATAATTGCTTGGGTCGTTTCAATCTGGATTTCAAATCTAATTGTCCCCGCGGTTAGGCCGTGGGCCTTTTCAATCACTTCAAGGGCGGCAACCATGACATCTACTTGCTCGGGGAAAGTAACTTTCGGCAGCGTAATAATAAAATTCTCGGGGTATTTTCCGTGCGCGAGAATTCCGGCAATAAATTGATCAAGGGTCTTTAATCCGCGATCTCGCGTGACCGCTTCTAACGCTTTCATACGGATGCCGATAAATGGGGTTTTGATCTCTTTG
>CAILBF010000025.1 GCA_903832395.1 uncultured Actinomycetes bacterium
GCATGACCGAACTCGTGAAATAAAGTTGTTGTGAAATCTAAAGTTAATAACGCTGGTTGGCCAGCTGGTGGTTTTGGAATATTAAGGTTATTGACGACAACTGGAAGTTGATTGAGCAAGAAGTTCTGCTTAACAAGCGAATTCATCCATGCCCCACCGCGTTTTGAATCACGAGTAAAGAAATCCCCAATGAAAAGTGCAAGCGGAGTTCCATCTTCATTACTAACCTCAAATGCTCTGGCCTCCGGGTGGTAAGTAACTAAGTCTGGGCGCTCTTTAAATGTAATTCCGAAGAGCTTATTGGCGGCAAAGAAGACGCCATCGTGTAAGACGCGTTCGAGCTCAAAGTAAGGCTGCATTTTTGCGGTGTCAATGTTGTACTTTTCTAACCGAACTTTCTCCGTGTAGTAACCCCAATCCCAACTCTCAATGGCAGTACCGGCGGATTTCTCGAGAGCTGCAGCTTCTAACTTGGCGTTTCGCAGCGCAGCGGGGGCGATCTTCTTGAGCATGGCATGGATATTGGCAGGATTCTTGGCGGTCTGTATCGATGTGATGTGCTCTGCGTGGGAATTAACTCCAAATAACTGCGCACGTTCTGCTCGTAGCTTTACCATTTCCAACAACGTTGCTTTGTTGTCATTAGCGTTGCCCTGATTACCTTTTTGTAGCGAGCGTTGCATGATGCGCTGGCGAAGGGCGCGATTCGTAAGTGAATCCAAAAGGGGATTACCGGTGAAGTTGACTTGAGAAAGCAACCACTTTCCCTCAAGGCCGCGATCTCGGGCAGCAGTTGCAGCAGCGGTAATCTCATTTGCAGTTAAACCATCGAGCTCCTCAACTGAATCGACGACCACTGCCAAATCATTCGTATCTGATAAAAGATTCTTGGAAAAAGTAGTTGCAAGCTTTGAGAGTGCGCCATTGAGTTCGGTTAATCGGGTCCGTTGAGCATCGGTTAAGTGGGCGCCAGCTTGAATGAGATCTTTGTAATAGCGCTCTAGTAGCCAACTGTCTTCACTATTTAAGTTAAGTGATTCGCGCGTATCGAATAGCGATTGTATGCGGGCAAAAAACTTGGGATTGAGCATGATGGCGTCATGGTGTGATGAGAGTCTCGGCGCAATTTCAGCGCGCATTGCTTCGAGGGCATCATTGGTATCACTTGATGTTCGATTAAAGAAGACCATTGAAACGCGTTCCAAAATCTTGCCACTCTTCTCGAGAGCAACGATTGTGTTTTCAAATGTTGCGCCGCCGGGAGTATCTAGAATTGCTTGAACTTGCGCTAACTGCGTTTCCATGCCGGCATAAAAAGCTGGCAAGTAATGCTCTTCTCGAATCTGTGAAAAAGGTGGGAGTTCAAATTCAAGAACGCTGCGATCGGCGAAAGGGTTGTTAGTTAGCTCAGTCATAGCCAGAGCCTACATATAAGTAATTATTAGTGCAGTAGACTTAACTTATGTCACTCACACGGCGCGATATTCTCAAAGCTGCAGCCGTAATTAGCGCGGGCGTCTTAGAAATTGGCGAGGTTCCTTCGGCGCAAGCCGCGACGTCAGATATAGGTCACGGCTCTCGAAGCGTTGCCAAAGTAGCACTCACTTTTCACGGCGCCGGGGCTCCTGATTTTGCAGATCCACTACTTAAGTTGTTTAAATCCAGCGGAATTAAAGTTTCTATATTCGCTGTTGGAACATGGCTAGTGTCCGACCCAGCAATTGCCTCTCGAATTATCGCTGAAGGTCACGATCTTGGAAATCACACGATGACACATACCCAAATGAAAACAATTTCGGCCAAGAAAGTCGACTCTGAAATCTCTAAATGTGCCGCCGAATTGACGAAACTTATTGGAAATCACGGTGCCTGGTTTCGCCCATCGGGTACTCAGCTCTCAACTCCGATAATTCGTGCTGCAGCCGTTAAATTCGGTTATGGTCAATGCATCTCATACGATGTTGATTCCAAAGATTATCTGAACCCAAGTAAGGCGAGTGTTATTAATAATGTAATGAACAATGTGAAAAATGGATCGATTATTAGTATGCATCTTGGTCACAAAGTAACTTTAGATGCGATGCCAACATTGCTAGCAAAATTACACGCTAAAGGCCTTACGCCAGTCACCCTAACTGAACTATTGAAGGCCTGATGAAGCGCTTAGCAGTTCTCGCGCTCGTACTCTCCTTGGCGTTGCCGTATTCAGCTTTCGCCGCACCTTTAGCTGGGATGCCGCCAGTTTTAGATCCAAATAATATCTATGCCGCAAATGCAGCTAATAATTTGAGCGACGTTGTAAAAAACATGCCTGAGCGGGTTTACGTTCCCAATCTTCAATCCTCAAGCGTGACCGTCATTGATCCAAAGACCTACAAAATAGTAAAAACTATTAAAACTCGCAGCGGACCCCAGCACGTGGTTCCTTCGTGGGACTTAAAGACGTTGTGGGTCAATGACAATAAAGGCAACTACTTAACGCCGATAGATCCAATGACAGTTACTGCAGGTAAAGATATTTATGTCCATGATCCTTATAACTTATATTTCACACCTAATGGTAAGTATGCGATCGTTATGGCCGAAGCCGATAAAGAGATTGTCTTTCGCGATCCACACACAATGGTAATTAAAAAGGTAGTGAAAGTTCCTTGCCAAGGTGTCAATCACGCTGACTGGAGCGCCGACGGAACTTTCTTTGTTGCCACATGCGAGTTCAGCGGAATGATTCTCAAAATTGATACAGCGAAGATGGCAATAATTGGTAAGGCTTTACTGCCCCAGAAAAATGTTATGCCACCGATGCCGCAAGATATAAAAGTCTCTCCGGATGGAAAGACTTTCTACATTGCAGACATGGCATCCAACGGCGTTTGGATTATGCCCGCCGATCAGTTCGGAAAATTTACTTTCCTAAAAACGGGACATGGTACTCATGGTCTCTATGTAACTCGAGATGCTAAAACTCTTTTGATTACTAATCGCGAAGAGGGTTCAGTCTCAGTCTTGCGCTTTAGCGATAATAAGTTAATCGCTAAGTGGTTGATTCCAGGTGGAGGAAGTCCTGATATGGGAAATATTTCAGCCGATGGAAAATTCTTTTGGGTCTCAGGTCGCTACAACAATGAGGTCTATGTTTTTAATATAGAAAAAGGAAAATTCGTAACACGAATTAAAGTTGGAAAAGAGCCTCATGGTTTAACCATTTGGCCCCAACCAGGGCGTTATTCCTTAGGCCACACAGGGATTATGCGTTAATCCTTATTAGTGAGGGCGGCGGCGACGCTGACTTGAGTTAGGACGCGGGCGCTTATTGCCACCACTGCGCACTGACTTTTCAACGATTGGCACGATGTATGGAACACCTGATGGCTCCTGTGCGCCAGTAATCTTCATAAGTTCAGTGCTCAATGGAGTTACACCAACAAACTTCGGAGTTACTCCTGCACGTGATGTGAGACCGCCAATGGCTTTCTGCTGCTTAGTCGTTGCAATGGTTACAACAGTTCCGGCCTCACCTGCACGTGCAGTACGACCTGCGCGGTGGAGGTAATCCTTGTGATCTGTTGGAGCATCGACGTGCACAACTAATGAGATTCCATCAACGTGAATTCCGCGTGCCGCAACATCGGTTGCAACAAGGGCGGCGTTCGCTGATTCCTTGAATAATGCGAGTGTGCGAGTACGCACTGCTTGTGACTTTCCACCGTGTAGAGCGCCAACTGCAACGCCTGCATGTGCAAGCTTGTCAGCTAAACGATCGGCACCACGCTGAGTCTTAACAAACATAATCGTCTTACCATTACGGGCAGCGATTTGATTTGTAATGTCATCTTTGTCGCCTGGATTCATAACAAGGACGAAGTGCTCCATCGTTGAAACAGATGCACGATCGTTTTGTAGTGAGTGAGTCTTAGGGTTCTTCAAGTATTGACGAACTAATGAATCGACACCGCGGTCAAGAGTTGCTGAGAACAACAGACGCTGTCCATCGAGCTTGGCTTGATCCAAAATCTCTTTTACAACGGGCAAGAAGCCCATATCGGCCATTTGATCGGCCTCATCTAGAACCGTTATCTCTAGCTGATCTAGCTGAACTTCACCTTTATTAAGCAAGTCAATTAAACGGCCAGGAGTTGCAACCAAGATTGCAGTTCCGCGGCGCATCGCAGTGATCTGTTTTGCATATGACATTCCACCGGCAACAACAACTGATTCGTGACCAATTGAGCGGGCAAGCGGCATTAAAACTTCATCGATCTGCTGGGCTAGTTCACGCGTAGGCGTAAGTACAAGAGCTAGTGGCTTATGTGGCTTAGCAACGCGACCATTTAAGTTATTAAGAAGGGCTAAACCAAAGGCAAGCGTCTTACCTGAACCAGTCTGTCCGCGACCCAAAATGTCGTGGCCAGCTAAAGCATCTGGCAACGTTGCAATTTGGATTGGGAATGGATGCATGATTCCCTGCTTAGCAAGGGCATTAACAAGCGGAGCTGCAATTCCTAAGTCGCTGAAAGTCGTTGTGATTTCAGTTAGTGGAGTTGCATCAATCAAGTTTGCATCGGCTAAATTTGTTGAGATGTAATTATCATCTGCGCCGAAATCGACAGCGGCGTTGGTGTGAGTCTTTGATGAATGCTTGAAATCATCACGGGCATATGCCGGTGAATCATTGCGGCGATCACGGACTGGACGCTCGGCGCGGAAGTTCGCAGCACGTGTATCTGGTGCTTCCGAACGCTTCTTCGGACGCGTTGGATCAAATTTTTCTACTTTGCGGGGAATGAAATTAGGGCGGCCATCATCGGCGCGCGAAAATTTAGCTACTGCAGCATCACGGCGATTAGTTGGACGGGAATCTGATTTCTTGTAATCGGTTTTCTTAAACTCTTTCTTTTCGTACTCAGGCTTTTTATTCTCAGGCTTGACGTACTCTTTTTTCTTGTATTCAGTCTTCTTAAAATCTGGCTTCTTATCAACTGGACGCTTAGCGCGTTCAGTGCGCTCTGCAACAAACTTCTTTGCACGGCTCTCTGGCTTTTGTGAAAGTTCAATACGGGCTTTGCGCTCTTCCGGTGCCTCAATTGGGCGTGGACGTGAAGCGGTTTTCTCTTGGAAGCGCTGTGCGCGAAGCTTTGAACGATCAGTTAAACGAACCTCTTTTTTAGAGACCGTTGCAGGATCGGCATCGGAGTAGCGGCGAGTAGTTGCAGCAGCACGCGATTTAGGAAGCGCAGCTGCACCTTTACGCGCATTCTTTTGCGCCGTTGTATGGCGGGCTTTTGGGTCGACTGCCTTAAATTCGGCAGCCTTCTTAGTGCGCTTAGGTTTTCCAACAGATGCTGCGCGACGGGCTTTTCCGGGCGCTGAAGTACGTGGCTGTAGAGACATAGAAATGCATACCAATCGAGACGACAAGCGCGTCTCGGGTGTGACTGGCGCTTATATGGGCCGTCAGGGTCGTGATAAGACTCGCAAGTAGCGCTGCATGTGCCGCGCTTAAGGGAAGTTCTTTGATGCGGTTGCATCAACGTGGGCAATTCTACCGTGGATTATTGCTCTTCTTTACCATCGTGTTCTTTGGCTAATTCCTCGAGATCTGGGCGTGGAATACGTGGAATATCGCCTTTGGAAAGCCGGCGCCATAAATAAATTGATACGCCAGCAAAAAATGGCCACTCAAATGTATAGACCCATGCTCGCCAGTTTCCACTTTGTGCGCGGCCGAATTCAAACCAACCTGCCCATAAACAAAAAGGCACCACAACAAATAATGAAATATTTAAAACTCTTTTTTGCTTATCTGAAAGAGCTGGAGGCGGGGAATCGCTACTGACCCAATCAGGGGCTTTAAACTCGTCGTTACTTTCCATTTTCCGCCGCAATTTCTGCATCCATGTCTTGAGATTTTTTCTCTTCAGATTTAATCCAATGATAAACCGCAAATGACATCCATATGGCATCAATGATCATTGCCCCAGCCCACATAAATGAACCGCCAATACGCTGATCATTGAGGGTGTACATATTGTCGTAAATGGAGCCTGGCGCAGTGTAAATAAAGAAGCCTGTCAACGTTTCTGGCACCATCATAAGAAATAGAGAAATCACTGACATTGCAGGACTAATTCGGCGATTGGTTAAATTTCGATCCAACAAATTAAAGTAAAAGAAATATGGCAATAATAAATAAAGTGGTACTTCAACATAAGTGTGCGCCCAAGCGTTATCCATAATGAATTTATGTGGCACCGGCAGATGCACGCCGATCATTAACGCTGCGTATGTGAACCAGCTGACCATGGGCTGGGTTAAGGTCACAAAGATGCGATTCGTGGGGTGAAAACTCTGTGGAGTTCCAAGCACAAGGAGAGGGCCGGCGATCATCATCAATGTGATGTGCTGGAGCATATGCAGGGTGAAATAATCCATTGCCCTGGCGCCGATTGGGCTCACAATTACTGAGAGCGCCGAAAGAATTCCAGCAAAAAAGTAAAGTTTTTGTCGCAGGCTTACCGCCCCTTTGGGTTGCCGTATATATATGTATATGAGCAGTAAGAGAGGAATTAGGATCTCTGGGGTTAACTCCCAGGAGCCCCACACGCTGACGTCGTGATGATGCATATCCATAGTGCCTGAAGGGTAGCCCTCAAAACAATGGGAAAACTCCTCAAATTACGTGTGAGTAGTGTTCTCTTTTCAAGGATGAGGGTCTACCCTCATGCGCTTAGACCCAATAAATAATGGGTCTGAGCTTGATACACATAATTTCCCTAACGGGGAGGGGACCTGATGAATAAGCGGATTTTCGCGGTGCTTGGAACGGTAATTCTTGGCGCTGGCGTTATAGCTGCGGTAGGAACGTACGTTGCAAATGCAAAACCTGATTCACGTCTGTTGGTAGCGACAACTGCGGGCACGATGGATACACCACAGGGTAATTTGCCACATGCAACGTTAGCAATTTCGGTCTACCCCGATAGTTTGGCTGGGACCCACGGTAAAAATGGTGGCGCTCACCCTGACTATGTGACCTATGGTCCAGTTACGAACTATGAAGTTCCTGCACACTCAGTGATCACTATGACCGTTACGAATTATGACAGCGGCGGAAGTTTAAATAATGATTACTTCTCACACGTTCGCGGAACCATCGACGGCACAGCTTCCCTCAATGGCGAAACTTTCTCGCACATTTCTAAGGATGCTGTAGGTCACACATTTACTATTCACGGTTTAGCAACAGGTCAAGATGAGTTCTTCGTCAGCGTTCCAATGAAAGCTGTTGACGACGCAGATGTTCCCGATACTGGTTACACAACTAAACCGATGGTGACCACATTTACTTTTATCACCGGCGGTCCTGGTGACTATGTCTGGAACTGCGAATATCCCTGCGGAGACGGAACAATTGCAAACTTTGGACATGTCATGTCCACGATGGGCTATATGTCCGGCCACTTTACCGTGAAGGGATAACGCGCCATGTCAGATGTAATGACTCCAAAAACTCCACAGTGGTGGAAAAAGCCTGACGTTAAGAAGACCGCAATTCTGTGGGTAATTTGCACCGCAGTGATCGGTTTTGTCGGTGTTGCTTTCCATGTTCGAAGCATGGTGCGTCCAGCTTCAGAGACAATGGCCAGCGTTATTAATTTAATGCGTATCTTTACGTGGGCTGCGGCGCCAGTTGCTGGCTTAGTTGCCGCAATGTGCATCACGGTTTTAACTTCCGAACGACACTACGGCGATAACCCACCAGCAGAGGCAGATCACGAGATTAGAAACTCTCCACGAACTGTCGCGGCATGGGTCACTATTTCCGGCATTCTCTGCTTGTTTGCGTTAGTCGTGGGAATGATAGTTTTACAAAAAGATTCGCAGGCCGTACTCGATAAGAGCGCGATTCAAGTCAATGTAACTGGTCAGCAATGGGTCTGGAACTTTGACTATGCAAATGGCGCACGTAGCCAAGATCTCTATCTTCCAGTTAACAAACCCGTTGTATTTCATGTAACGAGTGTTGATGTAATGCACTCATTCTGGATTGTTCAAATGGGAATCAAAATTAATGCAAACCCAGGTTATATAACTGAGACTGCAGTAACTCCGGACAAGATCGGTGTCTTCGATATTCGTTGCGCTGAACTCTGCGGAATTTTGCACTCGTATATGCAAACGAAAGTGCATGTTGTAAGTCAGGCAGATTATGACGCATGGCTTGCAAGCCAGGCAGCTACGGAGGCGAAAGCATAATGACAACCTTAATTAATAAGCCGGTATCGGCTCCAGGCAAATCAATAATCGAAAGACTTAACATCTTCACTGCTCTCGCCCTTGGCGCAATCAGTGCATTCGTTGTTTGGCGACTTGCACTGCAATTCTTGCCACAAGATGCCGATGGAGTAAGAATCCTGACGCGCGAAGATAAAATTACGTTGCTATCAATGATTGCTTGGTTTGTTGGCTTTATGACTGGAATTGGCGCCCTCGTTGGTCCATTCCGTTGGCTCATGGGCAAGGATTTATCGCATGATGAAAATATGTTCCTTGCAGGAAAAGACATGGGAGCTAAGCGCTATTTCCGATACACCACGGATCACAAGGTTGTTGGTATTCAATACTTAGTGATTACCACACTGATTTTCTTCCTTGGCGGATCAATGGCAATGCTTATCCGCACCAACTTGGGTCATGCTGGCGGTGGATGGCTACATCCTCAGGCTTATAACTCAATCGTTGGAACGCATGGAATTTTAATGATCGTTGGAACAATCATCATGATTACCGGACCTTTTGGTAACTTCATCATGCCAATCATGATCGGTGCGCGAGATATGGCTTTCCCTCGCTTAAATGCCTTAAGTTTTTGGCTCATTGTTGCCGCTGCAGTCCCGCTAATTTGGGGACAATTCATCGGTGGAATTTCAACTGGTTGGGTGGCTTACAACCCGCTCGCTAGCCAAGCGCCATTGGGTATGGATGGTTACATCATGTTCATCTGTATCTTTGCAATTTCGACGATGGTTGCCGGTGCAAATATCACCACAACCGTTGTTCGTATGCGCGCAAAGGGAATGACCTGGAACCGCACACCAATCTTTATTTATGGAACTGTGGCATCGGTAGCACTTGCCTTGCCAGCGTTTCCAGTTTTCTTCCTATCTCAGATCTTGTCGGCATTTGATCGTGCCCTAGGAACGACTTTTTACAATACAGCTGGCGGCGGAAGCGGTTGGCTCTATGAAAACTTGTTCTGGATTATGGGTCACCCTGAAGTTTACGTAATTCTTATTCCATCTGTTGCAGCGTTAATGGAGATGGCACCTGTATTTACACGTCGCCCACTCTTTAGTTTCAACGTTGCAGTTATGGGAATTGCCGGCATATCAGGTCTGTCTGCTCTCGTATGGGCGCACCATATGTACATGGCAGGTTGGGCACCACTTCTAAACGCACCATTCATGATTACGACTGAGTTAATTTCGATTCCGACTGGAATGTTGTTCTTGGTTTTGGTTGGAACTCTATGGCGTGGGCGTTTGTGGATGACGATGCCACTTATGTCAATCTTTGCATTGCTCTGGAACTTCATGATTGGCGGAGTCACTGGAATTTATCTTTCAGACGTTCCTGCCGATGCTTTCTTGCACGGTTCTATGTATGTAACGGCCCACTTCCACTACACATTGATGGGTGCCGGATTAACTGGGGCTCTAGCTTCACTCGTGTACTGGTTCCCTAAGATGACGGGAAGAATGTTTGATAAGAAACTGAGCTGGATCTCCTTCTGGATGGTTCAAA
The DNA here is from genome assembly GCA_903832395.1 of uncultured Actinomycetes bacterium. GTDB lineage: Bacteria > Actinomycetota > Actinomycetes > Nanopelagicales > Nanopelagicaceae > Planktophila. The sequence continues at coordinate 9,805 of CAILBF010000025.1, forward strand.
TCGGTTTCAACGTTGCATTTATCGGCATGTTCATGGTCGGCCTAGCTGGTCAACCACGTCGCGTTGAGGCTTATGCGCCAACATTTAATACCGGCAACTTAGTAACCACCATCGGTGCTTACACAATTATGGCGGGCATGTTGGTTCTTCTCCATGGAGTTATCTCGTCTTGGCGTAACGGAGTAATTGCTCCGATGAATCCTTGGCAAGCTAAAACTTTGGAATGGACGGTTCCATTTCCAATTCCTCTAGAGAACTTCGATGTGCTTCCAACAGTTTCATCTGATCCATATGGTTACGGAAAGGCAAAGTCATGAGCGTAGAGACACATGCACATCACGAACATCCAGATGTAGTCGGAAGTCGTAATCGTCTTGGAGTAATTCTTCTCCTCGTCGCTGATATCGCTTTCGCACTAAGTATGGTCTTTGTCTACTTCTACTTACGCGGACAGAATGTAAACGATATGTGGTTGCCAGCGGCAACGGCAGATCACCCAGCAATTAAGCCTTTGTCGGCAACTCCGGGCTGGACTGTCACTGTCATTGCGGCCTTTGGAATGCTCTCACATTTCTATGGGCTTCAAGGAGCGCGAGCCAAGAATCAAACTCAGCTCAAGCTCGGTTCGCTTGTTGCATTCGTAGCATCATTGGCAGCAATGGTTTATCAATTCAACACGATTTCAAGTGCACCATTTACTTTTTCAGATGGCGCATATGTTTCCTGCTTCTACATGTTCGCAATTTTGAACTTTGTACACATTCTGCTCACGGTCTTTATCTCCCTTGGAAATTGGAACCGCGCGCGCTTGGGTATATATGCGTCAGATTTTTGGCATGTAGATATCGTTAAAATATGGTGGGTTTGGATGACTGTGTCATCATTACTAGGTGCCTTTGCCCTCAGCTATCCATAAAAAAAGCTCTAACTGGATCAGCCTCTACATCGCCTTAGGCGTTGTCTGGGGCTGTTCCTTTATCTTCATTAAGTTGGGTCTCGAGTTCTTAACCCCTATTGGTGTCGCATTTGGGCGGGTCTCCATGGGTGCGCTGACTCTCGTTTTTTGGGCGCGATTTAAAAAGATTGAGCTACCAACAGAAAAGAAAATCTGGCTCCACCTTTGGGTTGTCTCCCTACTCCTAAATGTTATTCCGGGAGTTCTATTCGCTTTTGCGGAAACGAAAGTCACATCGATTTTAGCTGGAATCATTAATGCAGTTACGCCTCTAATGACGTTGCTTGCAATTATGGTCGCCTTCCGTGAAGAGAAACCAAAGAGTTTTCAAGTGCTCGGCTTAATGCTCGGCTTCGTGGGCGTTTTGACCGTTCTAGGTGTTTGGCAAGGATTAGGCGAGAATCCATTGAGTGCAGTACTGGCGCTTTTGTTGGCCGTTACATGTTATGGATTTTCATTTCCATATTCGCGAAAATTCGTTCTGCCAAGAAAACTTAAGCCAGAAGCAATGGCAGCTGTGCAAGTTTCAACTGGAGCAGTAACCCTGCTGCCTTTCTACTTAATAGATGGAATAGCCAAAGATGAGTACCGTCCGGGACCAGTCTTCGCCATGATTGCATTGGGCGTCTTTGGAAGTGGTTTTGCATATATATGGAACTTTAAAATCATGGAGGCTGTCGGAAGTGCAATTGCCAGCACGGTTACGTATGTGACACCAGTAGTTGCCGTGATTGTTGGAATCATTTTTCTCGGCGAAAAAGTTGCTTGGTATGAGCCTGTTGGTGCGGCAATCGTGCTACTTGGTGCAGCGATCGGACAGCAACGGATAAAGCTCTTTAATCGATCGTAAACCCAGCTTTGATTGGCCCAAGGTCAATGCCGGCGGCCGTATGGTCACTTTCTTCACCACGAGCCAGTTGGGAAGCATGGGCTTTATTGTGCCAACGCTCTTCGATCTTTCCGTATTTCCACAGTAGTAGTGCGACGGTCCAAACAACAGCGAATGCACCCACAATGAAGTACCCAGCGCTATTTAAATTAAAAGCTAAAGCGTAATCCCAGAAACCACCAGTGAGATTTAACTGCCGCGCAAATACTTGACATAGTTCGAGTCCGCCGACGAATAATGCAACCGAAACCGAGAGGCCCGTAATAATAATGTTGTAATAAACTTTTCGTACCGGTTTTGAAAAAGCCCAACCGTAAGCAAAATTCATAAATGAGCCATCGATAGTATCTAGCAAACTCATTCCGCCCGCAAAGAAAAGGGGCAGGGAGATTATTGCCCACCAAGGTAAACCGGCAATAACAGATGATCCGGCGAGAACAAGCAGACCAATTTCAGTTGCCGTATCGAAACCTAAACCAAATAAAATACCTAGGGGATACATTTTCCAAGAGGCATCAATGCGGCGAGCAATTGGACCGAAGAATCGCATCAATAATCCACGCGAGTTGAGGTGCTTTTCCAACTCTTCTTCGTTGTAAGTGCCTTTGCGCATCTGGATAAACACCTTGACGATTGATAGCAAAATAACTAAATTCAATATTGCGATTAACATCAGGAAAGTTCCGCTTATCGTTGTCCCGATTAAACCCGTGTAGTGATGCAAACTCGAATTGTTGTCATTGAGTTGGGAACCGAGAGCTTTGATTCCAAAGTTCAAAATAACTGCCAGTACAAAGACCACCGATGAGTGGCCGAGAGAAAAGAAGAAACCAACGGCCAGCGGACGCTTTCCCTCAGACATTAACTTTCTCGTTGTGTTATCGATGGCACTAATGTGATCGGCATCGAAGGCATGGCGCATTCCTAGGGTGTAGGCAAGGGCGGCGGTGCCCCAACCAAAAAGGGAGCCATCGCTGAGCTTGTAGTTGCCACTGGTGGCCTTCCACATCAACAGGGCACCTGCCACGTGGAGAAAGAGGATAAACCCGAACATTGCTCCCATACGGCGCCATTCGGCGGGCTCAAGGCGCGCACTGAGCGGCAGGGCGGGCTTAACTACAAGGTTCATTCCGCCCCTTTCTACATGCAAACC
>CAILBF010000026.1 GCA_903832395.1 uncultured Actinomycetes bacterium
ATACGTCGCAACTACGTTTGTTGGCGCAGTGGTGCATAGTGCATGCGCACTCGGAGCAGTAATTATTGATACTAATAAGAATGGTACGAGCAGCGAAAGTGAAACGGCAGCACGAAGTGCACCTGTGATTGATTTGTTGGAACGCGAATTAAACAATCAATCTCTCCGTTCCAAAGTGCTTACAAGGCAATCTCTTCGGACTGCATGAATGAAAAACAGGTGCGAGAGGGGGTGACACTTCCGTGAGAATGGGCTAACCCCTCTTAATACCCCTATTCTCGCATGCATATCTCAAAATGAGAATTTTTTGGGAGAAAAAGGCAGGGTTATTCTCATTTGCCGTAAGTTTCGTGAGGATTCAGCGTGAGTGAAGAAGTTCAAGCAGGGTTAAATTGCAGCTGCTCTCAGAAAATCTTCAAATTGAATTAGTTTCTTGCGAGGTTTGCCGAGAGGTTCACCAGCGGCAACTTCGGCGGCATTAATTCTCTGCCAAGCAGCTTGATCGATTACTTGTTCATTGGTGATTAACTGCGAAATATCGCCATTGTCTTTCGGTTGCTTTAAGTCAGAAACTAATAATTCAATTACTGCCGCGGCATCGGATTTATTTGTGCCGATTACACCAGATGGTCCGCGCTTGGCCCAGCCGACGACATACATGTTTTCCTTCACGCGACCATCCGTATTTACAACTTTGCCATTCTCGTATGGAACACCCTCAATACTTTCGGCTTGGTAACCAATCGCAGTAATCACTAAGCCGCACTTAACCGTCACATCGCCGCTTGGAGTTGAATACACAATGCCCTCAACCCGATCGGTACCGAGAATCTCTTTGGGTGTGTGTTGGAAAAGAAAATGCATTGTGCGTTCGTGCTCGGTCTTCTGCGAATCGGCGATTAAAAGCATCGCATCTAAGTTGCTCTTGACATCTTTTTCTGGCGCATCTCCTGCGCGCGCAATCGCTGCTTCGATATCACTGCGCGCCATAATAACGTTGGTGTGCTCGAGTTTTGGAAGTTCACGGAGCTCTGGGGAAGTGAAAGCGGCATGTTCTGGCCCCCGGCGAGCGCTGATATAAACATCGCGCACAGAGCTCTTCTTAAAGGCTGCAATTGCATGATCTACTGTGTCGGTTGAATCAAGCTCGCTTGGTTCAAGGGCCAACATGCGTGCAACATCCATGGCTACGTTACCTGCACCTATTACAACTGAAGTGTCACAATCGAGTGGTACATCTAAATCCGCAAAATCTGGATGGGCGTTATACCAAGGTACAAAATCAGCAGCCGACATTGATCCGTATAAATCTTCGCCGGGAATTCCAAGTTTCTTACCTAAAGCAGAGCCAGTTGCAATAATTACGGCGTCATACTGTGCCGCTAATTGGGCAACTGTTATTTCGCTACCTATTTCTACGTTTGCGAAGAGGCGAAAATTTGGTTCCGCTGCAATCTTTTCAAAGACCTTTGCAACGGTTTTAATCTTTGGGTGATCGGGTGCTACACCGCTACGGACAAGACCCCATGGGGTAGGTAGGCGTTCAATCATGTCGATGGAAAATGCGCGATCTTCGTTTTGTAGATTTTGTAATGCTTGAGCGGCAAAATATCCAGCCGGGCCGGCACCGACGATTGCCACTTTGTACTGCAGCATTACCGCTCCTTCAATTAATGTACTGGCGGAGATGTCCCAACCGTAGAACAACATTAAGTGGTGGGAGGTTCCACGTAAAGTGACTATAGAGCGGAGACGAGGAGATTTGAACTCCTGAAGGCGATTAAACCTTACCTCGTTAGCAGTGAGGCACTCAGAGAATCCCTTACTCACATCTACGCTCAAT
>CAILBF010000027.1 GCA_903832395.1 uncultured Actinomycetes bacterium
CCAACGAGGTGCACCCAGCCAAAAAATTCGCATGGCAACACCTATTGCGGCGCCTATCCAAACAACTGTTAAGAGAATTGTTCGATCATGTCCCTTGAGTAGTGCCACCGCAAAAGGCGTATATGAACCCGCGATCAGTAAGTTGATGTTTGCGTGATCAAAACGGCGCCATACCTTTTTCTTTGCAGGCGACCACTGAACGCGATGATAGATAGCCGAAACACTAAAAAGTAAAATTGCAGTAATTGAATAAATGGCAACGGCGAATTTAAATGACTCTTTACTCAAGATGAATAAGACTAAAGATGCAATGATGACAACGGGAGTCGCCGCCAAGTGGAACCACCCACGAAGCTTTGGCGGTGCAACTAACTGTTGAGTCATAGTCCAAGCCTACGACCATTTCCCGATTTCTCAACTAGATTTCCGAAATTGTCGCAGAAATTAAGACTGACAAACCATTATGCACACTTAGTTCACGAACTGGGTGCTAGTCATGTTGTGCGCGTATCTATCGACAAAGAGTGCAAGGGCTGATAAGAATGTGCAATGACACATAGATCAGAAATCTTCGAATTGATTGATATTTACATCGACCAAGCAGCGGCCATGAGCCCATCGGCGTGTACCTATTTAGGTAAGGATCTAGATCAGGACAAACTCGATGATCTATCGATTGCCGGGATGGCTAAAGTGGCCGAGTTGACTCGCGAGGTTTTAAAGAAGCTACAGGCGCTAACACCAATTGATGAAATTGATCGAATCGCCAAGGATGTTATGAATGAGCGTTTGAGTTCGCGTTTAGAGTTACATGACTCACAAGAGGAGCATGTACTGTGGAATGTCCTGACTTCTCCTCCTTCGGATATTCGTTCAATCTTTGAATTGATGTCGAGAGAGAGCGATAAGGATTTCGCTAACATCGCAGCCCGCTTACTCGCCGTCGAAAATGCACACAAGCAATGGATTAGCACAATTGCAGAGGTTGCAAAGAACGGTAAAACTACGGCTCAACGACAAGTGCTTGGCGTTATTGCGCAGTTAGAAAGTTATGCAAACGGTGGCTACAGCCAAATGTGCAAGAATTTCGATCCAGACTTTAAATATCCGGCAATTCACACCGCTGCAAAATCGGCCGAAATATCTTCGGCGCAAACCGCACAGTATTTAAAGAATGAATACCTTCCTATTGCTAATCCCAATGATGCATTTGGTGCCGAGCGATATGCAGTATGGGCGCGATATTTCACCGGTGCGAAGTTAGATTTGCGCGCCACATATGAATGGGGAATGGCCGATCTTAAGGCGATAAATGAGCGAATGTGGGCAATTGCCGAGCAGATTAAGCCCGGTGCAAAGACGCTTCGCGAAGTTGCCGATTTTCTCGATCATGACCCAAAGTATGTAATTAAAGGCGAAGGCAACGTCGTTAAGTACTTGCAGGATTTTACGGATGCGGCAATTAAACAGATGGATGGTGAATTCTTTGAAATTGATGACCGCATTAAAATATGCGAAGCGCGATTAGCCCCTGAAGGCAGCGCATCTGCGCCTTATTACAACGGACCATCAGAGGACTTATCTCGTCCCGGAACAACATGGATTCCAATGCTTGGTAAAGATGAAGTGAGTAGTTGGCACCTGGTATCAACGTGGTATCACGAGGCCGTACCTGGTCACCACTTACAAATTGGAACTGTAGCAATTGAAAAGGAGCGCCTATCCAGATTCCAACGCACAGCCGCGACCATTAGCGGTTATTCCGAGGGCTGGGCGTTGTATGCAGAGCGATTTATGAATGAACTTGGCGCTTTTGACGAGCCAGGAATTGAAATGGGTTATCTATCGGCACAAGCTTTGCGCGCCGCACGCATCATTGTGGACATTGGAATGCACCTTGGCTACACCGACTTCGATGGCAACGTGTGGAACGCCGAAAGTTCGCGCAAACTACTAAATGAGCAGGCGTTACTTGATGCAGATCATTCGCGCAGTGAAACTGATCGCTATTTAGGGTGGCCTGGACAGGCAATTTCATACAAAGTCGGCGAACGCGTGTGGATGAAATCTCGCGAGGATGCAAAGATCCGCCTAGGTGCAACTTTTGACGTAAAGAAGTTTCATACGTATGCCTTAAAGATTGGCCCAATGGGCCTTGATAATTTCGCAGATGAAATGAAAAATTGGGACGGGAAATAGTTATAGAGGGGATAACCCTAAATCTCTAGAACTTTCTTCAGTTTTGAAATTTCTTGTCCGGAACTATTTTCAAGATGCGTCAACTTCTCGGTTGGCTCACAATTGTCTCAACCTAAGGTCACGCGAATTCTTCGAGCTCACTCGTGATCAACAGGTGATTGCCCTCAAACGAGGGCAATAAATCACACCTTACGGAGACATCTATCAATGCTTAAACTCGATAGCAATCAATGGAATTCTGTTTATAACATTTTCTCGTTCGGCTTAGTTTCAATGCTCGCAACAACCATCTACACATTGGTTTCGCAGCAGCGCGTATTAGCAAAGTACCGCAGCGCACTCGTAATGTCATCAATGGTTACTTTTATTGCTGGGTACCACTACATGCGTATCTTTAACTCATTCAACGAAGCATCTTCAAATATGACCGTAAATATTTCAGGCGAACAAGGTTCATTTAACGAGGCCTATCGCTATGTTGACTGGCTTCTAACAGTGCCACTTCTACTTGTTGAAGTAATCGCAGTTCTTGCTCTAGCTAAATCTGTATCTCGTTCACTAATCATGCGTCTCGTACCAGCTTCTGCTGCAATGATTGCTCTTGGTTATCCTGGAGAGATCTCAAATACTCAGAGCACGCAGATTCTTTATGGCGTTCTATCAACGATTCCATTCCTCTACATCTTGTATGTACTTTTCGTAGAGCTAACCAAGTCACTAGATAACCAGCCAGAAGGTGTTGCTGCGACGGTTAGTCGTTTGCGTCTCCTACTCGTTGCTACATGGGGCGTTTATCCGATTTCCTACATCTTAGGTATGGGTAATGGCATGGCATCTGCGCAACAGTTCGTAGGGGTTCAAGTTGGCTACACAATCGCAGACATATTGGCGAAGTGTGTATTCGGCCTAACAATTCTCAAGATTGCCCGCATGAAGTCTGCTGCAGAAGGAATGGCGGACGTTCACTAAGTACACATCCGATTAGTAATGGGGTGTCGCCAGCCGACACCCCATTACTTTTCCTAGGCAATCTCTAGAATGGAAACAATGAATAAGAACCTTATTAACAATTACCGTATGGGTGGCTATCTATTAATTGCCATCGGTCTCATCAATCTTAGATATCAAACTGGCCATAGCAACGTCGTAGGACATAGTTTGATTGTGATCGTTCCCGGTGCTTTGCTCTTGAGCTTTACCTGGATCTCATCTCTTTCAAAAGTATTAGAGCTTCGCTTAACAAAAGTGCTGGCACTTGGCCTAGGTTTGGCATTAGTCGGGTTCGCAATTTTTAATTGAGCGCAATGCTTGTAAATCAGGTGTAGGTAAGTAAGAGTATGGCCTATGAGTAATAACAATGATTGGGCCTTTGAAACTCTCCAAATCCATGCCGGACAGACACCAGATCCGACAACCGGTTCACGTTCACTTCCGATTTATCAGACGACTGCTTACCAGTTCCGTGACACTCAGCATGCGGCAAACCTTTTTGGAATCGCAGAGGCTGGAAATGTTTACACACGAATCAATAATCCAACTCAAGATGCCGTCGAACAACGAATTGCCGCCCTCGAAGGTGGAGTAGCTACGCTTTTGGTGGCATCAGGAATGACCGCCACTGCCTTTGCAATCATGAACGTTGCTCAAGCCGGCGATCATGTTGTCTCTAGCTCAAATGTTTACGGCGGAACTTTCAATCTATTTAACTACACCCTGCCCAAGTACGGCATAGAAGTAACTTTTGTAAATGACACAGGAAACATGGACGCTTGGCGCAAAGCCGTTCGCCCAAACACTAAAGCGTTTTTCGGTGAGGGAATATCAAATCCACTGGGAGCGGTCCTAGATATTGAAGCTATTGGCAAAGTTGCGCATGAAGCTGGAGTGCCTTGGATCGTAGATAACACCATCGCTACTCCATATATTACGAAGCCTTTCGAATATGGCGCAGATATCGTCACGCACTCTGCCACCAAGTTTTTATCAGGCCACGGCAATGCAATGGTCGGAGCGATTGTAGATTCGGGTAACTTTGATTTTGCTAAGGATCCGGAGAAATTCCCTGGCTTTAATCAACCCGATGCCAGTTATAACAACTTGGTCTATGCCCAAACCCTCGGCGTTAATGGCACATTTGGGGCGAACTTGGCCTTTATCTTCAAGGCGCGTTTACAGCTACTTCGCGATATCGGGGCATCGGTTTCACCATTTAATGCTTGGTTACTGGCACATGGTTTAGAGACGCTTAATCTGCGTATGGATCGTCACTTACAGAACGCTCAAGAGTTAGCCGAATGGTTAGAAAAACAACCTGAGGTTGCCCACGTGAGCTATGCAGGCTTGCCATCATCTCCATGGAACGCAGTTGCTAAAAAGTATGCGCCAAAAGGTGCGGGAGCAGTATTTACTTTTGAATTGAAAGGTGGGGCACCGGCGGGACGTAAATTCGTCGAGGGATTAAAACTCTTTAGCCACGTTGCCAACATTGGTGATGTTCGTTCCTTAGTAATTCACCCAGCATCGACGACTCATTCTCAGTTAAATCCGGAAGAGCAGATTAAAGCTGGAATAACACCTGGAATGGTGCGCGTGAGCATCGGTCTTGAAAACATTGAAGATATTAAGAACGATATAAAACTGGGCTTTGCCGCAGCGAAGTAGTCGCCAGAGTTGACGCTGGCACTCACTAAGCCTGTGAACCGCATCTCATTAACTAGTTTTTGCTTGAACTCGCAATCTTCGGGAGTACTCTAAAAACTAGGGATATCGGCAAGCGGTGTCTCAAAAGGAGAAGAAGATGACGGAATTAAAGATTGAGCTCATTGAAAGCGCCTGTGCATGTTCTGCCGATGGCGGCCAATGCTGCTCAAGTGACGAAGCACAATCCGAGGTTAAAGAAGCAGGTTCTTGCTGCTCTGATTCAGGGACTAGCTGCTGCTAAATAGATTTTTTAAGAAGGTCAACCTGTGAGCATTTCAGTCAATATCGCCAAGCGTGAAAATCGCCCCAAAGCGATTTCGCAGTTACTTGCAATTGTTTTGGTTTGGTTCGGGCTCTACTTATTCAATAACAGTTTCTGGAACTCCATTCTCTTTAGCCTTATTGGCTTAGACAAAACGTCACGGCTTGGGGATTCAATCCACTTTTTCTTTTTCGATGCCACCAAAATAACTCTACTTTTGGTTGGAATTACTTTTGCAGTAACGATTGCCCGATCCTTTATAACAATTGAAAAGACGCGAGCACTTCTTGGCGGTAAACGCGAAGGTGTAGGAAATGTGTTGGCCGCAAGTGCCGGAATCGTTACACCGTTTTGTTCATGCAGCGCAGTGCCTGTATTCATCGGCTTCTTGGGCTCTGGCATCCCAATAGGAGTCACGATGAGCTTCCTTATCGCAAGCCCTCTAATTAATGAAATTGCTGTTGGCCTCCTATTTACTATGTTCGGTTTCAAAATTGCGGCCCTTTATTTGCTGTCAGGGTTATTAATCGCCATTACTGCAGGGTTAGTTTTAGGACGCTTGGGAGTCGAACGCTGGGTAGAGCCATTTGTACTTGCTAACTCAATCAGCACTCAACCCGGTTTTGCTCAACCCCGCTACACAATTTCAGAGCGAACATCCATGGGAATTGAAGAGGCAAAATCGATATTCATGAAGATCTGGCCATACCTGTTGGTAGGAATTGCGCTCGGTGCAACTATTCATGGCTGGGTTCCTACAGAGTTCTTTACGAAATATGCGGGTTCTAATAATCCCTTCGCGGTCATCTTGGCCGTTCTTGTGGGGGTTCCACTTTATTCAAATGCCGCTGGTGTGATGCCAATAGTTCAAGCCCTATACGAAAAAGGCTTGCCTATGGGAACCCTCTTGGCTTTTATGATGTCCGTTGTTGCACTCAGTTTGCCGGAGATGATTTTGCTACGACGTGTGCTGAAGGTAAAGCTTTTGGCTACATTTATAGGCGTGGTGGCATTTGGCATTGTCTTTGTGGGCTATCTATTCAATGCAATTCTCTAACGTTTATGAAAAGGGGTCAGGAATCATATGGAAATTAAAATACTTGGTACAGGATGCAAGAACTGTGTGACCCTCGATCGTATTGCCCACGAAGTAATTGCAGAGCTGGGCATTCAGGCTAATTTTGAAAAAGTCGAAGACTACGCCTCGATTGCAGCCTACGGAGTGATGTCCACCCCGGCCTTAGTAGTGGATGGAAAAGTTGTCTTATCCGGTCGAGTTCCCACGCCTCGGCATTTAAAGGAGATTTTGCTGGAAAATATTCCTGCTTAAGTTATTTTCTAAAAGAAAGATCGACCTTTTTCATTTCGGCAACTAATACTCTGATTGCATTTGGCCCCATGCCATCAAGCTCTTTAATCGCAGCCAGTGAGGTTTTACGCAAGTCACTCAATTGGAATAGCCCATCATCGATTAATGCACGCCGGGCAGGCGCAGCTAAACCTAATTCGCGCCACGCCATATCCACGCTTTCATAAGCATCGAGTACAACATCACTATTGGTCGCAGTTAATTCCTTTTTAGCTTTTTTCTCAGCGCGATTTGCGGCGCCAGCACGCTTAGCTTCTGCAGCAAGCTTTTTAATTTTTGCTGGTGATTGTTTAGCCATGAATTAATTTCCATTCCTCACGAAAAAGATTCCTCACGAAATATATTCCTCTCGAAAAAGATTTCTCACGAAAAGATTTCTCACGAAAATAAATTTAGCGGCACGCTCAAGGAGTTTTGGCATAAACCTCACTGGGGGGTTACCCTAGCGTTAGGTAGTTCACGAAAAAGTGAATTTACATTCATCCAAGTTTCCTTCTAAATCATTTGAGGTCAATATGTTTAAAGCCTTTTCCCGTTCTACATCCATTCGTATTGTAACTGCGACATCCTTAATTGGCCTTTTTCTTCTAAGCGGTGGCGTACCTGCACAGGCAGTCGATGTAACCATGGGGTCAACTACAGTCAGCATCACGACCGATAACTTAATGTGCGAAGAGGGCGGGAAGTGCCTTATCGGCGATACAGGCCCTGGCGGCGGAGTGGTTTTTTATATCCTTGATTCCACAGTTAAATCACGCTGGCATTATTTAGAAGCCGCTCCAGATTCATGGAATCACGGCAAAGCGGATCCTGGCAGCCTTTGGTGCTCAAACAATAATGTTTTCGTAAAGGCATTGAACACTGGCACAACACCAACGACTTCAAACACGAGCGCCTTAATGGGTGCAGGTGCAAAAAATACATTGGGAATGCTTGGAACTTGCGCAACAGGAGCTGCAAATTTAGCTGCTGCATATACAGGTGGCGGAAAGTCTGACTGGTATTTACCTTCACAAGTAGAGCTCAATCAAATGTTCAAAAATAGAGCCGCAATTGGAGTCTTCGTATCGGGAGCTTATTGGTCCTCAACTGAAGTTGCTGCTAACTATGGTCGGAGCGAAGGCTTCAATAATGGTGTGCAGTCATTTACTACTAAAACTACGTGCGCGCATGTTCGCCCGATTAGAGCCTTTTAGTTAAAAGTTTAAGAGGTGCCAGCGTGGAAGTTTGAACCGCCGGCAATCAATAACGAGTACGCTGAACATATGCGAAAAATAAGCGTAATCGCTTTAACTTCTTTACTGGCACTAGCCCTATTAACTTCTACCAGCCCTGCTATGGCAGCAGGTTCTAGTAATCCTTATCTAGATGCCCAAGCTGGATTGAGTTATCAAGTTTGGCAGCCAGCAACCACCGGGGACTTGCTTCTGCGATCATTTAAATTGCTTACCTGTGGAACCAATAAAGATAAGTGGTTAGCGGCCATTTATGGAGAAGATCGCTCTATACAATTTTTAGAAACCGATGCCGCAGTCAAATGTTCGAATCCAGGTCTAGGAGTCAAAGTTGCTACAGCGACGATAAACGGCGCCAAGGCCACAATTGTCGCCTTCTGCGACCCTGCAAATGCCAAGCAGTGGAAGAACTGCAAAACTTCCGATATTCATAACTATGGCGGCTATGCAATGTGGAACACAAAGGCAACCAAACTCTTGCATGCAACGACAGTCGAGGTTTTAGTATCAGGTCTTGCTTATGCTGATTTGCTAAAAATTTCTCGTGCAATGAAACCAGTGATTAAGCAGTAATTTTGCCTCTAGTGTGCGGGAGAAGGGACTTGAACCCTCACGTCCGAAGACACAGGTTCCTAAGACCTGCGTGTCTGCCATTTCACCACTCCCGCGAAACCCACCCAAAAGCGGCTAGCACTCTTGAATGGATAGGTTGCGAGTTTAGAGGTAAATTAGCGATGTACCAAACGGAGCCAACGCACGTGAAATTGAAAGGCATAACACCATGTCATTAACACCAACTCCTGCAGATAAGTTCACTTTCGGTCTTTGGACCGTTGGCTGGCAGGCCCGCGATCCCTTCGGTGATGCAACTCGTGGGGTCTTAGACCCAGTTCGCACCGTGAATGAGCTCGCAGCGCGCGGCGCTCATGGTGTGACGTTCCACGATGATGATTTGATTCCATTTGGAAGTGATGAGGGTGCACGCCGCACACATATAGATCGCTTTAAAAAAGCTCTTGCCGAGACTGGCATGAAAGTGCCAATGGCGACCACAAATTTATTCACGCACCCAGTATTTAAAGATGGTGCATTCACATCCAACGATAAAGATATTCGCCGTTTTGCTCTGCGCAAAGTAATGAAAAATATAGAGCTCGCAGTTGAGCTCGGCGCAAAGACTTATGTGTGCTGGGGCGGTCGCGAAGGCGCCGAATCCGATGGCGCAAAAGATGCCTACGTTGCCCTCGATCGTTTTCGCGAGGCTTTCAATACCTTAGGTGAGTTCGTAACCGATAATGGTTATGACATTAAGTTTGCAATCGAACCTAAACCTAATGAGCCTCGCGGCGATATTTTCTTGCCAACAATTGGCCACGCACTTGCATTTATTTATACTCTTGATCGACCTGAGCTCGTGGGGTTGAATCCAGAGGTAGGCCACGAACAAATGGCTGGACTTAACTTTGTTCATGGAATTGCACAGGCGTTATGGCAGAAGAAGTTGTATCACATTGATTTAAATGGCCAGCATGGTCCAAAGTTTGATCAAGATTTAGTCTTTGGTCATGGAGACCTTAAGTCGGCATTTTTCCTCGTTGATTTGCTTGAGCGCTATAAGTACGACGGGCCAAAGCACTTTGATTACAAGCCAGGGCGTACTGAAAACGACAAGGGCGTCTGGGAGTCAGCAACGGCCAATATGCGTACTTATTTAGCACTTAAAGAGCGCGCATTGGCCTTCCGTGCCGACCCTCGAGTTATTGCAGCAATGGC
>CAILBF010000028.1 GCA_903832395.1 uncultured Actinomycetes bacterium
GGTAGCTCAGTTGGTTAGAGCCCCGAACTCATAATTCGGTAGTCGTCGGTTCGAGCCCGACCCGCCCCACCAAATACAAGCGTGAAATCCAAAAACTTTGCGCACCTAGTTTCATAGTTCTCATTTTGTCTAACAGTTGTCTAAAACGCTCAAGGAATTGCTAGGAACTTAACGACTCGTGGTGGAAGGTCTCACGCTCATTTGCCTCCATGAAGAAACAACTAGGTACGATCAGGTATCAGATTAGAACGGATGATTTTAGTGCCCCCCCCGGTCGGACTCGAATCAAAACAACGCAGATTTTAATTCTTCTACTTGTGACCAAGTGCAACCATATCTAGTTTTGTCCTAGCGCTCTAAAAGACGGCGAAGAAAAATACGCGTTCTCTCCTGGGTTGGACTGGTGAAGATGACATCGGGCTTGCTGTCTTCAGCTATTTCTCCAGCATCCATAAAAATTACGCGATCTGCAACATCGCGGGCAAATCCCATTTCATGTGTAACAATCAACATTGTCATTCCCTCTTGTGCTAACTGGCGCATGACTTTCAATACTTCGCCTACCAACTCAGGGTCAAGCGCTGATGTAACTTCATCAAAAAGCATGATCCTCGGTTTCATTGCTAAAGCACGGGCGATAGCAACTCTTTGTTGTTGCCCACCAGATAACTGGTCAGGGAAAGATTCCATATGATCCTGAAGTCCCACACGTTCAAGAAGTGCTTTAGCTGCCGCCAATGCTTCACCGTGAGGAATCTTCCGCACTTTCTCGATTGCCAACAGTACGTTTGATAAGGCCGTCATATGTGGGAAGAGATTGAAATGTTGAAAGACCATACCTACTTCTCCCCGAAGTAGCGCGGCAGTCTTTTTTGTATCTCGGCCTTTAGTTTTATTGTTTCGATGCACGAGTTGTCCTTCAATAGCAATTGATCCGGCATCGATTGTCTCGAGTCCCGCTATACAACGAAGCATTGTTGACTTCCCGCTTCCGCTGGCTCCAATCAGTACCAAAACGCTTCCTTCATCAACACTTAGATTGATATTTTGTAGTACCTGTCTTTTACCATAAGCCTTACTGACTCCGGTAAGTTCAATAACAATCTTGTGTCCCTTCGAATTACGATCTACTAATACATCGCTCTCGACGGGCGCGATAGAAGTTGCACTTGGCTTATCTTTAAAGATGCGTTTTCTCATGTGACTTTGTACCGGCGCTCAAGAGCACTTGTTAGTAGAGAGAGTGGATATGTTAGGCAGAAATAAATTAGAGCTAGCGCGGTATACAACTCCAGCGGTCTAAAAGTATTTGTAACAAAGATTTGGGATTGATAAGTTAGTTCTGCGACAGCAATTGTAGATAAAAGTGAAGAATCTTTTATAAGACTAATAAAAACATTACCTGTCGGAGGAAGAACTCTTCGAAATGCTTGAGGAAGAATTACATAACGAAAGCTCTGAATTGGTGACAACCCGAGCACGAAAGAAGCATCTCGTTGACCACGTTCGATTGACAGCAACCCTGCTCTAAAAATCTCTGAGAGAAACGCACCGGAGTTCAATGAAAGCGCAACCACTCCTGAAGTTACCGGTGACAAACTGACGTGAAGAACTATTGGCATAACGTAAAAGATCCAAATAAGTTGAACTAATGCTGGGGTCGTACGAAAAAAATCAGTGTAGATATAAGCAATCCATGAAAATGGTCGTTTCTTAGAGATCCTGATAAGCGCAACCGCTAATCCTAAAATGTTCCCAAATATAAGTGATAGAGATGCAACAAGAAGGGTGTACTTAAGCCCTCTTACAAGAAGAAATAGCGCATCATGGCTGAAAAGAATATTCCAGTGCCAGTGATACGTGCTAATTGCAGTGTGAAACATAGCCCTCCGTTAAAATATGAGTGGACACCCTTTGTAGGTGCCCACTCGATTAACTATTTATTTAGCCTCTTAGTGAGTTAGCTACGGTTAGCCACTTATCTGCAAGAGTCTTGATTCCCCCGCTTTTGGTCTCTTTCGTTATGAATTTATTTAGCTTTGCCTCCAGTGCGGTATTGCTCTTAAGTAAACTGAAGCTAATAAATACTGGTGAGATCCCATTAGGAGTGGTGGCATAACTTGGAACAGTTCGCATCGTGAACTCGGCATCTACGGCTGGTGCCAAGTAGCTCGAATCCATGAATGCATCGGAGCGACCAGAGGAAACTTCAGAAGCAAGGTCAGCCACTGTGGCAGTCGTTAACGATCTAAAAGTTGCCAGAGGGGCTAGGTCTTTCGCTACCGTCTCCTCGGCTGAACCAGAAATCACAGCGATTGTGACACCAGCAACGTTTAGATCTGCAACTGTCTGATACTTGGAAGAGTCTGCAACGAAGAATAATGAACCCGCAGCTGAGAGTGGCTTAGTAAAGTTAACCACTGCACGTCGCTCGGGGTTGGCATTAATTGGTTGAGTAAAGTCATATTTATTTGCCTGTAAGCCAGCGATCATAAGTGGCCAAGTTGTTGGCACAAATACAAGTTTCATATTGCTATCTTTGGCGAACTTACGTGCTAATTCGGCAGAGAAGGAAGTCCACTTACCTGCAACATCTTGGAACAAGAATGGTGGGCCGTTAGCAACTCCCATTCGGACTACTTTTTTCGCGGCCGGAGCAGCGTAACTTGAAGAACTACCAGCGATCAGCGAGATGGCGACAAGGCCAACTGCCGTGATAGATAGAATTGAATGTGGACGTTTACGGTTCATATTCTTACCCTTCCTACGTAGATTATTAGGAGGCTAACATCACACATCTCATTTACCCACCTTTATTCCGCATGCCGAAATTAATCTAAAAACCAATCAATTGAGCAAATAAATATTCAAAGAGTTGGCAAAGAAAGCATTATTTTACTGGGGCTGAGCGACGCAGGCCCCACCCTGAGTTAATACCGGTGAGATTCCCGTCAGCCAATACCTGTTGCCCGCATACGAAAACATCATTAATTCCAATTGCATCGATGCGAGGTGAGTCGTAATCCGCCATATCAGTCACTGACGTAGGATCAACAACCACTACATCGGCGACATAACCAGGCCTTAATTTTCCTCGATCATTTAGACAATAACGTTCTGCGGAACGACCTGAGAGATGTACGGCTGCGGTTGACCAATCAAAATCGCCACGCTCCCTAACAAACAAACGTAGAAACTTCGCAAAGGTTCCCCATGCGCGTGGATGTGTGTGCTTGCCAATGTAAATTCCATCCGAACCAACGACATGAGCACGATGAGTAAAAAGCTTCGCAAGATCTTCATATTGGCGTTGATTTCGTACCATCATGATTGCGCTTACCGCAAGAGAAGATGCAGCAAGTAGGTCAAGAGCAAAAGTTGCCGGATCTACACCTGCTTTACTGGCTGCAGCACGAACTGTTAGTCCGTGTGCCCAGTCATAATCCTGACTGGCAATATGAGCGAGGGTCAGGTTGTCTGGCCATTCTGGACCTAAATCAGGATTGTTTTCTAAAGCGGGAAACCAGTTTTCCAAGAGATCAGCGCGCACTTTTGGATCGCGAAGCAACGCTACAACATCTGAGTTGGGTGCAGCGAGCAAAGATGATGGAAGCAGTGGCATGCTAAGAAGAGTGCACCCACGTCGATAAGGATAAGTATCAAATGTGGCGTCGATACCAACTCGTGCCATCCCTTCAATCAGTTCTATTAATAAATCAGTAGGGCCGTGATAGTGGGAAATATGAACGCTCGCTCCGGTAGCAAGTGCTATTTTGCTTACTTCCTCGATGCCGGAAGGCGAATTTGATTCATATCCTCCACGCATGTGTGTGACGTAAATGCCACCCGCTAGCGCAACAGGGCGACAAAGTGAAATAAGTTCATTTGTGTCAGCATAAATAGCGGGAACATAATCCAGACCTGTCGAGAGTCCCAAAGCGCCCTCGTTCATACCTGTCGCAATGACTTCACACATTGCTGCAATTTCAGAAGTTGTAGAAACACCAGGACTGTAGCCCCTAATTTCATGGCGAACTGTTCCTGCAGGAATTAGGTATCCCACATTTATCGGCGTGGTTTCATCATAAGTAGCAAGCAAGTTGGCGACGCCTCCGCCATTATAAGTAGGGTGGATTCCTAGCAACGCACCAAAGTATTCAGTTGCATAATCACCGCTGCCAGGTGCATATGAAACACCATCTTGGCCAACGATTACAGTTGTCACACCTTGTCGTAGAAGAGCTCGTTGCACGTCAACATTAAATACGGCGGAATCAGCGTGACTATGAGCGTCGATAAAACCCGGTAAAAGATAACGTCCAGTAACATTTACTATCGTATCACCAGCCTCTGCATCAATAGTTCCCACGGCCTCAATAAAATTACCGCGGATTACTAAATCTGCAATTCGTGGTTCTGAGCCTGAGCCATCAACAATAGTTCCCCCACGTAAAATGGTGCGATTCTCAAGCATTCCATACCCTTCTGATTAAATAAGATGTGATTAAATTTATCGCCAAATGATTAGCGCGAAGCAATGCTTATTTGCTCAAATAATCGATCAACTTCACCACGCGTTTCGTTATCAAGAACAAAGGAGGTTGGCCCCTGAGCTAATGTGGATTCGATAACTCCCTGCATTTTAAGAATATATTTTTCTACAGTTACGAACATATCAATGGAATTCTGTAGATTAATGAGAGCGCACAGCGGTCCACTGATCGCATATGCAACCGACCACTCATTGTTTAATAGGGAGTCCCACATCTTTTGGATGGCCCAACAAACTTCTGCTCCTGGCATTGTTCCGACTATGCCTCGCCGAAAACTATCTACCAAAGCCGCACCACCAGTTCCCTCAAAGATCCGCGCCTCACCCCCAGTTGCATCTCGCAATTGTGAAATACGGGGTCCAATTGGTGGGGCCTCTGGTTTAAAGTAAATACGGTCTCCATAGGTCTCCAACATTTTTACCTGCAGGTCAATGCTTAGTGGACGTCCAACATACCCACTGGCATCTTGGATAACTAGATCAATTGTCGTTGATTCCGCAATATCTGAGTAGTAGCCAAGAAGAGCTCCATCATCGAGCGCCACTGAAATCGGCGGGATAGCCATGAGCGCATCGGCGCCGACATGCTCTGCATGACGAGCGTGATCAATCGCTACCTTCGTGCTTTCTGCACCACAACTAATTATTGAAACAGCACCACGATCTCGCGCCACGCCAACCACAATTTCTGTCAAATGCTGACGCTCTGGTCCACTTAATCTAAGTATTTCCGAGACCATTCCCGTAGTAAGGCCTGCGACTCCTTGATCTAAGACCCAATTGAGTTCCTTAATTAATGCATTTTCATCAATTGAAAGGTCATCTCGGAATGGGGTTTGGATAACGGGCATTACTCCTGCAATTTCACGATGGAATACCATTTAATGTCGGCTACCTTTCAATTATCTTTTTTGGTTAAATCTCTTTTTAGCTTACGGAAACTAACACTAATTCCTTGACTTCTATAGCAATAATTCACATCATGGAAATCAAAATTTCACTCACCTAATCGAACAAGTCTCATATTCCTGCTTTTAAAACCTCCCGAACAGTGTCTAAAGTTCTATCAATATCAGAACCTTCGTGAGCTGATGATAGGAACCAAGTGCCACGTGGCAAGATTCGAATTCCCCGGATAAGCATTTCAAATGCAAAATTCTGGTAACGCAAACGATTCAATTGCATAGCTGTCCTATAATCTGTCGGACTTTTTAAATCAAAGTGGACATTGAAAACAGCGGGATAGCCAACTACTTCATGTTCTATACGAGCTCTGGAAAATTCTCGTCGGAGGCCATCCATAAGCGCTTTCCCAGTTTCATCGATATTCCTGTAAGGAATACCGCTCTTAAGTATTTGTAGGGTCGTTGCCGTTGCAGCCATAGAAATGGATTGACTGTTATAAGTCCCTCCATGCATTACCTGACCCGTTCCCACAAGATTCATAAATTCACGTTTTCCAACAATGGCTGCGACTGCAAATCCATTGGCCAAGGCTTTGCCCAATATCGTCAAATCAGGTGTAACACCTAAATGTCCCTGTGCGCCACCAACAGAAACTCGAAAACCTGTAATAACTTCGTCAAAAATTAAAACTGTTCCATATTTAGTGCAAATTTCTCTGACTCGCTCCAAATATCCTGAAGCTGGCATCACGCCACCGATATTGAACATAACCGGTTCCATAATTATTGCGGCTATTTCGCCACTCTTTAGATGTGCTTCAATTAATTCCACGTTATTCCAGGGCAGTACTATGACGTTATTGGAAATTTCTTGACCCGCTGTTCCTGGATTTACATGAGGGTTCAGTGGATCTCCCGCTTTCGAAATATCTGGTGAAACACTCAAAAAGACATTATCGAACCAGCCGTGATAGTGACCTTCAAATTTGATTATCTTCCATCGCTTAGTTGCCGCGCGAGCCGTTCGTAAGGCCACCTGCACTGCTTCGGAACCAGATGAGGCAAATCGCACCAACTCGGCTGAGTTTACGAGTTCTGTTAATAATTGCGCCGCTTGATATTCCAATGGAGTCTGTCCACCAACTAGCACCGAAATATCTAGTTGATTCTTTGCAGCTTCTATAACTTGTGCTGGATTGTGACCAAGGATCATGGGACCCATACCCAAGTAATAATCAATCAATTCATTTCCATCTATGTCAATCAACCTACAGCCGAAAGCGCGAGCGAAAACCAGAGGAGTCGGGCGAATCCCAGACCTAAATCCGCTATTTACTCCACCTGCAACGTAAATAGCACCCTCTTCCACTGCTCTTGTAGAACAAGTAAAGTTCAATCATGTCTCCAGATGTCTCATCGTTACGAACACTTATCCCTAGTAGGTTATGTGGAGAATCAGGAATAGGCAAAAATAGATTCAGAATGCGGAATAATTTTGCTTTCATAACAATTATAAATCCTCTATGAGTGGTCCTTCGAAAGGCGAGGAGGTAGCAGTACTTCTTAAATCGATAAAACTTTTATTATGTCTCGCTGAAGAGCCCATGTCTGTAGTGGAATTATCTAACAAAACGGGTATCAGCAAACCTACAACTTATAGAATTATTAATACACTTCAGTTAGGAGGATTCGTAGTCCGTCATCAAAAGCGGCGTAAATATGCTCTTGGGCCCGTTCTTATTGGGCTCGGGCGAGCAACATACGATTTTACTGAATTGATTCGCCTTGCAAGACCTTCACTTCGGCAGTTGCACAATAAGTATCACCAAACAGTTAATCTCGGGGTTCTAAACCACAGGAAAGTCATCTATATAGATACTTTAGAAACTCGTGAGATGTTCCAGGTAACAACCCCAGTAAATCTAGTAGAAAATTGCTGCACAACAGCGGCTGGAAGGACGATCCTAGCTGCCATGCCAGTAGAAGACGTGCGGCAAATGATTGGGCAGATGGCCTTGCCCAAGAAAATTAATGGTGAAGCAATCACACTTGATCAATTTCTTGAAAGTATTAGAGAATATAAAACTCTGGGCTACGCGATTGATAACGAAGAAGACAAAGTTGGCTTCCGTTGCGTTGCTGCGCCCATCCTTGATTCCAGCAACTACCCTATCGCTGCGATAAGCTTGACTACACTAACCAAACAGGGCTCGGTAGAAGATTTTGCAATCATAGGTCAATCCCTAATTGCAGTATGCACTTCTCTAGCAAAGTTAATACCTATGATCTAAATAATCTTAAGACTTTTCTAAGTAATTGGACTATTCCGTATCTTCATGGGTAATTTAAATTTACAATGCAACGATTAAATCTATTTCAACCAAAATATTATCGAGATCTGAGCCAACAGTTGTGCGCACTGGAAAAGGAGCAGTAAAAAACTCTTGGTAAACCAAGTCGTAGGCCGCAAAATCACGATTAACTTCTTGAAGATGGGCTGTCACTTTGATCACGTCAGCAAATACTGCTCCCTGCTCAGCGAGTATCGCCTGAAGATTCTTAAGAGTCTGCCGAGTTTGCTCGACAATCCCACCTTCGACATTCTTGCCAGTAATTGGATCAGATGGGCCCATTCCACATGTGTAAAGAAGGCCATGACTCACCACCCCGTGTGAGTAAGAACCACCCGGAGTTGGTGCACCTTTAGCTTGAAAATGTTCAATCTTCATTATGTTTCCTCCATTGCGTGAGATTTTTTTCTAAAAAAATGTATGAATAACATCTACGATGTCGTAGTCATCATTAATCAACGGAATTAGCCGCCATTTGTCAAAGGTGGTGCAAGGGTGAGATATCCCAAGACCAACTACATCCCCGACGATAAGTTGTTGATCCATTGTAAATTTAAGGTAGGCGTGTTGGTCATTTAGATGGTCAATATATCCGGTGAACTTGGAAAATTTGTCGTTAAATATTTGAAGTGGAATTGGTTCACCGACATCATCTCCAACATCGCGTTTACCTAAGTTTAAAATGGCTAAACCAGGTTCGGGTTGCGTCAATACTTGCGCCCACAATTCAATAGCTGGTTCAAATTTCTGCGGTATCAAATCATCAGCAAATGGATAAATGAGATCATAAAAACCATGATCATGGGTGACGTAAGCACCACTTCGCAGCAAGACAAACGCATCTGAGCCAAACCTATGAAACTCTTCTGTAACGATATCGAAATACGCACTACCCCCAGCGGAGAGAATAATTTTTTCCTTAGCGACAAATGGCCGAATTATGCGTGCTGCTTCAACAATCTTTTGGCAAAAGGTTCGAATTTTTAGTGCACCGTCAATCGTGCGATTCGAATCAGGAAAAATCCCTTCAAAACCAGATACTCCTAACAAGTTCAATCGCGGATCGCTGTTAGCTTTCTGAGCCAAGGCTTCGATTTGATCGAGATTACGAACCCCTCCACGGCCACCTTCAAAGCCAATTTCAAGAAAAAGATTGATGTGGGCATGATTCATCCCATTGAGGGCTTCTTGAATTATTTCTATCCCTTTAACTGAATCAATATAGAAAATAATTTCATGCTGTGGATCCGAATTTAGATTCGCTATCGCCCGAATTGAATCAAAATCAACGACTTCATTGGCAATAACTAATCGCTTAAATCCAAAATTCAAGAAGACGCGTGCTTGAGAGAAATTTGCAACAGTGAGTGAATACGCACCACTTTCCATCTGCCACTGCGCAATCTGAGGTGACATGGAAGTCTTGACATGGGGTGCAATCGAAGCGTCAACCTTCTTACAGTATTCAGCCATTTTAGCAATATTATTTTTTAGTGCACTTTCTCGGAGAACAGCCATGGGAAACTGGAAACCAGTCGAAAAAAGATTCGGCTTAAACTTTATAAATTCTGCAATCGATTGATCTTCCGCTGCAAGGGGAAATCCTTTGTAAAACGCAGTGATCGTCCTAAATTTCAGTTCTTCGATTACACCCACTTTGGTCATTTTCTAACTTTATGGCAGATTCTGCATTTACTATCTAGTTCCAGGAAGAAAAATTTCACAGAGTGAGAATTGCAGGGATATTAGGGTAAGTGCATGCATAATCTATTGATTCCTAGTTAAATTTCTGATCAGATTTAGTTATATGACTGAACTAATGGCACATTGACAACAGGCACCAGCCGGACTCGAACCGACACTAGTCAAATAAAGATTGTGATCCGACGGGAGATTTGAAGCCACCTGAAACGAAGTTAATTCATCAGATTTGTCTAACACTTGCCTAACACCCTCAAGAAATTACTAGGAACTTGGTGCTTCAACATGGAACACATTACGCTTAAAACACTTGAATAAGAAACAACTAGGTACGCTCAGGTATCAGATTAGAACGACTCATAATTCGGTAGTCGTCGGTTCGAGCCCGACCCGCCCCACCAAATACCGCGCTATATTAAATCCGTGGATACGCAAT
Source organism: uncultured Actinomycetes bacterium (assembly GCA_903832395.1). Lineage (GTDB taxonomy): Bacteria > Actinomycetota > Actinomycetes > Nanopelagicales > Nanopelagicaceae > Planktophila. Next base: position 9,946 of record CAILBF010000028.1, read on the forward strand.
CAAGTGTCAGTTGGAAAGCTGCAGCCAAGACAAACTGGCTAGCAATCGGTGTTCCGGAATTCTTAGCGGGCATTGGTATTGATTTTGATAAATATTTCATTGAAGCAGTAAATTCTTCTCCCCTGAGCGCAGACCCTTATAACGATGCCACCTGGGAAATCTGGCCCCACTCACAAATAACGAGTGGTGTTCTACATTGTTACCCAAAAAAGGTCGAAGCAAACGGCGTTAATTGGGAGGAATGGTTCTTGATGGATGGCGAAATTCATCACCATATTCTCTCTAATACAAAATTTGATCGTGCCACCGGGATTTGGGTTCCCCAGCCCGGCGATGCAGATCATCCAGTAGCAATTCTGGATTACTCCTGGCACTACGAAATTTCAGAGGATTTACGCCCGCTTAAATATATTTAAATATCGAAGCGGTCTGCGTTCATAACCTTGTTCCAGACGGCGACAAAATCTTTAACAAACTTTTCCTTGTTATCGTTTTGTGCATAAACCTCGGAATATGA
>CAILBF010000029.1 GCA_903832395.1 uncultured Actinomycetes bacterium
CCCATAATCACTTTTCTAGTTGCGTCAATGGCATACGAGAGTGGCAGTACATTGGATAAATCACTCAAAATTCTGGGCATACTCTCGCGTGGCACAAGCAAGCCACTGAGTAATAACTGCGGTAATAGAATCGCAGGCATAAATTGAATTGCTTGAAACTCTGTTTTAGCAAAAGTACTCACAGCCAAACCTATAGATAGGCCTATTAAGGCATCCAAAATTGCCACAAAGATTAGAGCCGACTGCGAGCCGGTAATTTTCAGTCCAAGGACCCAGATGGCGTAAGTCGATACCAGCGTCGCTTGAATCAAGCTTGCAACTCCAAAAGCAATTGCGTAACCCAAAATAAACTCCATTTTGGTTAGAGGTGAGATCATTAATCGTTCTAAAGTCCCGCTAGTACGCTCTCTTAAAGTTGCTACCGAGGTAATAAGGAACATCACCAACATTGGGAAAACCCCGAGCATCGAACCGGCTACATGCTGGAAAACTTGCGGTTGAGAGTAGTAAACATATTTTAGGATTGTCATCAGCAGAGATGGCGACAAAACTAAAAGCGCCATGGTTCTTGGGTCATGTTTAAGTTGCTGCAATACACGTCGGGTCATCGACATTAACCTTGAGATTCTCATGGGCCTTTTACCAATGAGATAAATACTTCCTCCATTTTTTCTTTCCCGGTTTGTTCGCGTAATTCAGCTGACGTTCCATGTGCCAAGATTCGACCGCTGCGCATGAGCGCTAACCCATGGCAGTACTCGGCTTCAGCCATCACATGGCTGCTCACCAACATGGTCTTACCTTGGGCCGCCAATTTATTGAAGAGCTCCCATAACTGGATTCGTAAAACTGGATCCAGACCTACTGTTGGTTCATCCAAAATTAGAATTTCGGGACTGCCAACTAACGTGGTTGCAAGCGCTAAACGTGAGAGCTCTCCACCCGAAAGTGATGCAGCGACTTGGTTTCGAACCGCAATCAAATCGACTTCTTCTAGAATTTCATCAACGGTTTTTTCATTATGGGAAAAGAGCGATGCGAAATATCTAAGATTTTCTTGACAGGTTAAATCCGAATAAACACTGGCGGTTTGTGTGGAGTACGCGATTTTTTCTCGAAGTGCGGCGGTTCCTGGTTTCATTCCCAGAACTGAAATCTCTCCACTTTTAATCTTTTGTAGTCCGGCGATGCTGCGCATGAGCGTCGTCTTGCCGCTTCCGCTTGGACCTAGAAGCCCTAAGATTTGTCCAGACTCAATTGTCAATGAGAGATCTTTAAGAATTAAATTGGTACCGCGCTGGACCACAAGATCCTTGCAAATAATTGCGCTCGGCATAATTTCACCCTACTGGGCCAACACTTTATTGTCTATACTCATTCAAAAGAAAGGGTGCTGGCTATGGCTCGAAGTGAATCCCCATCAGAACGACATTTAAAGTTGAACAGTTTATTCCTCTTTATGGCCTCGTTGATTTTGGCTGGCTGGATTTTCTACCTTGTCTTTGCACTTCCTCCCTCATACCGCGCCGAACATTGGGACCTAGCATGGGTGGGTTTTGATTGCGCGATGTTAGCTTCGTTAATAACAACTAGTTGGGCGATGTGGAAGCGACGTCAGATTGCAATACCCGGAGCTATGGTTTGCGCTACTTTTCTAATCATCGATTCCTGGTTTGACGTTGTTACTTCTAATCAAGGAACCGATTTCAAGATTGCCTTACTTACGGCCCTGTTCATCGAGCTACCTTCAGCTCTTTTACTTTTCCGTTTTAGCCGAGCAGCAGTAAGGCAATCAATTCGAAATGCCCATGACCATGCTGGTGTCGAGATAGTTTCAGTTTCCCTGTGGCGAACTCCGCTGATGATTTTTGAACGCGAAATCGAGTAATTTCAAGCAAAGTAAGTAGAATCCATCCATGAATGGATTAGCCCTATTTATCGCCGTATTTCTAGCTTGTGCCGTAGAAGCCGTAGAAGCGACAACGATTGTTCTGGCTGCGGGTACGGCGCGTGACTGGAAGTCAGCCCTTCTCGGAACAAGTGGTGGCCTTGGTGTTCTAGTTGTAATAATAGGCGCCTTTGGCAATTCGATTTCCGAGCTTCCTATTAATTCACTTCGGCTTTTTGTTGGAGGCCTGCTCTTAGTTTTCGGTTTGCAATGGATTCGAAAAGCCATACTGAGAGCATCTGGTTACAAATCTCTGCACGACGAAGATCTTATTTTTCAAGAGGAACTCGCTGCTGCAAAATCCGCAAAAGCTGGCAAGCGTTTTGGCGTCGCTGATTGGTATGCATTCACATTGTCCTTTAAGGGAGTTCTCCTTGAAGGTCTAGAGGTGGCATTCATCGTTTTAACTTTTGGAACCATCCAACATCAAGTTGGTCTAGCTTCAATTGCGGCATTAGCTGCAGTTTTAATCGTTGCCGCCGGCGGATTTATTTTGCGTAAACCTTTGGCTCGCGTGCCAGAAAATACGATGAAATACGTGGTTGGAATTATGCTCACGTCATTTGGAATTTTCTGGGGGGCCGAAGGAGCTGGCGCCCTGTGGCCCCACAAAGATCTCTCTCTCCTAGTAATTATCGCTTTTATGATTGCCTTAACTCAACTCTTGATTTTTGTCTTAAAGCAACAGAAAGCCTCTCAGAAGGTATCCGAGCCGGCCATATCTGTGATTGATTTCGATGAGGCCGATGCAGAAGCGGTCTTGGAAGATCGCGGATTTCTCAAACTGGTTAAAGATTTTGGTTATTTTTGGTATGACTTCCTTATTGGAGATGATTTAATTGGAACTTTAATTGTGCTTGCAGCCATGGATGCGGTCTACTTGTTGCACCATCATGCAGATGCAAACCCTTGGTATGTAATGCCATTTGCAGTTGCAGTGCTTTTGCCAATTAATTTATTTCGAGTCACGCGCTGAACAATTCTCGCTGTCTGAAAGTGGGATGGCTCACTTTAATCCGACGCTGGAACAATCATTCAGGGGTTTGCCCGGATAGATTCCTGCCAATCAGGATTTAGTTGAAATTTCAACTAAATCCTGATACTGTTCCGGTACTGCCTTTCGAGGCCTCCATTCATCTCAACTTAAGGAATATCAATGTCTGTTTTATCTACTTTGCCAGCTGGCGATTTCACTATCGATTCTTCTCATAGCCGTATTGGCTTTAGCGCCCGCCATGCAATGGTCACCAAGGTCCGTGGCTCATTTAATGACTTCACAGGTTCAGCCACTGTTGCTGATTCAGCAGCAATCATCAACGTTGAAATCAACGTCGCATCAATCGATACTCGCAGCGTAGACCGTGATGGTCACCTACAGTCAGCTGATTTCTTTGATGCAGCAAACTTCCCAAAGATAACTTTCGTTTCAACATCAAGTGAAGATTCTGGTGCTGACAAGTTCATCGTTGAGGGAAACCTAACAATCAAAGATGTAACTAAAGCAATCACGATTGAGTTCGAATACTCTGGTACAGCAACTGATCCTTACGGAAATGCACGCTTTGGTTTTGAAGGCGTTGCAGAGATCAATCGTAAAGATTTCGGACTTGTTTACAATGCAGCACTAGAAACTGGCGGAATCTTGATCTCTGAAGTTATCAAACTTGAGTTTGAAATCTCAGCTATCTCAGCTGTTCCAGCAGTCTCAGCTTAATAATTTAGCTATCACAAAGCCCCGTGAGCAATCACGGGGCTTTGCTATTTAATTTCTACGTGCGTAAGATGTGAAATCCTAACTAAGGAGAAAGAAATGCAGCAACGCAGATTAGGTTCAACTTTGGAAGTCTCAGCTCTTGGTCTTGGCTGTATGGGCATGAGCGATTTCTACGGGGCACGCGAGGATGCTGCTTCAACTGCCACAATTCATCGTGCCTTAGACCTAGGAATTAATTTCTTCGACACTGCAGATATGTATGGTCCCTTCACCAATGAAATCTTGCTTGGTAGTGCGCTCAAGAGTCGTCGTGACGAAGTGGTTATCGCAACAAAGTATGGCAATCAGCGAAACCCTGACGGAACTTTTATCGGCGTTAATGGAAGACCGGACTATGTACGTAAGGCGTGCGATGACTCCTTGGCCCGCCTCGGGGTTGATTACATAGATCTCTACTATCAGCACCGCGTAGATCGCAGCGTTCCCATTGAGGATACCTGGGGTGCGATGAAAGAGCTTGTCGATACTGGGAAAGTTCGCCATTTAGGTATTTCTGAGGCGCTCCCCGAGACGATACGCAGAGCACATGCGGTCCACCCAATTTCGGCGATTCAATCAGAGTGGTCTTTATGGACTCGCGATCCAGAGAGCAATGGAGTGATCGAAGTTGCACGCGAACTCAATATTGGTTTTGTTCCTTATTCTCCGCTTGGTCGAGGTTTCCTAACGGGTAAAATCAAATCAATTGACGATCTCGATGCCGGTGATACACGCCGTCGCCATCCACGTTTTCAAGGCGAAAATTTCGCAAATAACTTTAAAATTGTTGATGCAGTAAGTGCCATCGCCAAAGAGAAAAATGTGACTGCAGCGCAGTTAGCTTTGGCTTGGGTACTTGCTCAAGGCAACGACATTGTTCCGATACCGGGGACACGAAATATCACTCGCCTAGAAGAAAACATTGCTTCATTGAGCGTCACACTCACCTCTGAAGATTTGGAGAGGTTAAGTGATATTGCGCCTAAGGGGGTAACGAGTGGCGATCGCTACCCTGACATGTCTACAGTGGATGCATAGCCAAGCTTCCAGGGGCCTCCCCTTAACGAATTGCTTGCCATCGAAGGTTTAGCCGATTTATGATTTCTCAATGAGTGATTCAAGACTTGCACAACTTTTTCATCATATGGCTTGGGCTAATAACTTGCTCCTTAACCAGTTGAGTGAACTACCAGAAAGCGCCTTATCTTTTTCGGCTTGGAACCCCGAGTGGACCGTCGGAGTAATTGCCAACCACATTGTTATTGCGCAAGGTCGATTAATCGCACGCCTAAAGAAGGAAAAATATCCTGATGAAACTCCATTTCCACTCACCTCTCAAGGTATGAAAGATCTAGCGGCACTTTCGCTTAAAAACGATACTGAGCTCGCGACTCTGATTGATATTCCAGAAGAGATACTCACATTTGGTCGACTCGATAAAACTGTGCAGTTTTCAAATACGACTGTCATTGCTCAAACAGTTCATCATGCAACTGAGCATCGTGCCCAGATTGCCGACATTATGGCCTTCAATAAGATGGATGTAATAAATCTGGAGGCCCTTGACCATTGGACATTCGAGCGGATGCATCTACAAAAGGTCACCGACTAACGTCCAAATCGCATTTTCATGTAATTTTCGGGCTCTCGGGAATCAGTTTTGAGCCCGACCCCCCTGTCTTTAGCATCAAATCTGGGTAAGGTTTGCTCTCTAACCACTTCTGGCCAAGAAGACCAATTTGTAAGGAGAATTATCCGTATGAAATCTATTAAGAAATCTGCGCTTGTCGCGATCGGGGTTGCCGTTGCACTCGTAATCTCTCAATCACCATCTTTCGCCGCCGTTGATTCAGCAGCTGCTGCACAACTTCCGGCCTCAGTCAAGAAATCTAAGGTCATCAATGTAGGAATCGATGCGACCTATCGACCAAATGAGTATAAAGATGCCAACGGTAAAGCAATTGGCTGGGATGTTGATCTATTCAACGCCATTGCAGTAAAACTTGGCGTCAAGGTGAACTATGTAATTGGAACATTTGACAGCATTATTCCTGCCATTAAGGGTGGAAAGTATGATGTTGGCGTTTCATCATTCACAGATACAAAAGAGCGCGAAGCACAAGTTGATTTCGCTAACTACTACACCGCCGGAATCCAATGGGCAGCTCCAACTGGAAAGAAAGTTAACCCAGAAGCTGCTTGCGGTCTGATTGTGGCAGTACAAACAGGAACAACTGAGGTCGATGACTTGAATGCTAAGTCAGCGGCTTGCGTTAAAGCTGGCAAGAAAGCTATCAAGCTACTTCCATATGACACGCAAGACCAGGCAAATGCTGCAGTTGTCTTAGGCCGTGCAAATGCACTCTCTGCCGATTCACCTGTAACTGAAGATGCCGTTCACCAAAGCAAGGGCAAGATGCAACTAGCTGGTGCAATCTATGGAGCTGCTCCATATGGAATGGCAGTAGCTAAGGGATCAACTCTTGCAAAGGCAATTAGCCTTGCACTTACAGCAATGTATAAAGATGGCACGTACATGGCAATCCTCAATAAGTGGGGCGTAAGCGCTGGAGCTATAAAGACATTTGGCATCAACGGTGCCACAGCCTAAAAAAGACTCTATCGAGGCAGTGCCACTGCGCCACCCATATCGGGTCGCAGTGGCACTCTTCTTAGTCCTGAGTGGAGTTGCATTTGTTATAGATGCAGCACATCGCTCGGCCTATGACTGGAAAGCCTTTGGTAAGTATCTCTTTGACCGCAGAGTTATTAAATCTGCCGGAGTTACTTTAGAACTCACTGTTGCCGCGATGTTTTTTGCTTTTATTTTGGGTATCGCATTCGCAGTTATGCGTAGATCTCCAAATCCGATTTTCCAGAGTATTTCATGGCTCTTTATTTGGGTTTTTCGCGGAACTCCGGTTTATGTTCAGTTGGTATTTTGGGGACTACTTTCCACTATTTATCACAGCATATTCATTGGCATCCCGGACCTGCACTACCACCATTTTTATTTAGGCGTTCATATCGCGCTTTCGCAAAATACTTCACTCTTTTGGATAGCTGTTGTTGGGCTCTCCCTCAACGAAGCTGCATACATGGCTGAAATTGTTCGCGCAGGATTACTCGCCGTTGATTCCGGTCAGGAAGAGGCTGCCGCATCACTGGGCATGAGTTGGTGGACAACGATGCGTTACATCGTTATTCCGCAGGCGATGCGCATTATTATTCCGCCCAGTGGAAATGAAATTATTTCCATGCTCAAAACTACTTCTCTGGTCACTGCCGTTCCGCTGGTAACCGATCTTTATGCTCGTACCCGCGATATCTCAGATGAAACATATAACCCAATTCCACTTCTACTAGTGGCCTGTACTTGGTATTTATTCTTTACGACCATCCTCATGGTTGGACAATACTTCCTAGAAAAACGATTCGCTCGAGGACACCGCCCAATGATTGCGATGAGTTCATGAGTGCATTAATGGTCGAAGCGATTGATGTTCACAAATCTTTCGGTAGCAACGAAGTTCTAAAAGGCATTTCGTTAACAGTTAAACGCGGTGAAGTGATGTGTTTGGTAGGTCCATCGGGTTCCGGAAAATCAACTTTCTTGCGTTGTATCAATCACCTTGAGCGTATTAACTCTGGCCGTCTCACGGTCGATGGCGCCCTTATTGGTTACCGCGAGCACAATGGCAAACTCCATGAACTTAAACCTTCAGAAGCATCGGCTCAACGTGTGGGAATCGGAATGGTATTTCAGAGATTTAATCTCTTCCCTCACCTAAACGCTCTAGATAATGTCATATCGGGTTTAGTTCGCGTAAAGAAGATCGATAAATCCACCGCCGAGATGGAAGGCAAAGAGCTCCTTACCCGTGTTGGATTAGCCGATAAGTTTGAACATTTTCCAGCTCACCTTTCTGGAGGACAACAACAACGTGTGGCAATTGCGCGTTCATTGGCGATGGCGCCAAAGTTAATGCTCTTTGATGAACCAACCTCCGCCCTGGATCCTGAATTAGTCGGTGAAGTTTTAGATGTTATGAAGAGTTTGGCAGCATCCGGTATGACGATGATTGTTGTAACCCATGAAATGGGCTTTGCACGTGAGGTCGCCGACTCTCTTGTATTTATGGATGCCGGAGTTGTTGTTGAATCTGGAGATCCAGAGGACATTCTTTCAAATCCACAACACAATCGAACAAAGAATTTCCTTTCAAAAGTTCTCTAGCGTCACTTCACATTGCTACGAAAAAAATCAACAGTACGCTCCCAGGAAAGTGCCGCTGCGTTCGGTGCAAAAACCTCAGGTCGGTCACTATTGAAGAAGGCATGTTGAGTTCCTGCATAATCAAAAGCAACTGCGCTCCCGCCCGATGATGTGATTTCACGCAACGCCTCTTGAATTCCAGGGGCGCTAGAGGTGCCATCACCTTCGGCGCAGTGAATCATTGCCTTCTTACCGACGTAATTCCTCCATTGGGGTGCATGACGCTCCCATGAAGAGCCAGGATAGAAACCAACCGTTACGGTGATGTTTTCGCTCAGCGTTCCAGACCAAATTGCAAGGCTGCCACCCATACAGAAGCCAACTACTCCGACAGAGTTCGAGGAAGTCTGTGGCAGAGATAGTAAATATGTAGATGCGTTCACAATTTCTTCACCGGCCAAATCTAACTTCAACTCCATCATGAGTTTTTTCGCCGTATCTGGTTCAGAGGCTGCCTGACCATGATACAAATCTGGCGCAAAGGCAACAAAACCTGCCGCAGCAAAGCGATCAACGATGTCGGTGATGTGTCCGACCAAACCCCACCACTCTTGAATAACAATGACTGCGGGGCCTTTGCCACTCTCTGGCAGCGCTAAATATCCCTGGCCAGTTACTCCATTGTGCTCATAACTAATTTTCTCACCCATGGCGTTAAACCTAATCTCCCTAGAATTTCCGAGCAACTCGAACTTTAACTAAATTTATAGAAGATAAGCAATAGAGCTAACGTGAACATGATCAGTGCAATGACACCATCTAAGATTTTCCAGAAGATAGGCCTTGACATGAACTTAGAGGCGGCTTGAGCGCCGAAGCCGATAGAGGTAAACCACACAATGCTCGCGAATACGGCACCAAAGGCAAAATCCCATTTACTTGCTTTGAATTGCGTTCCGATTCCCCCAAGAAATATCACTGTATCCAAGTAGACGTGAGGATTCAGAAAAGTAAAGCCTAAAGTCTTTGCAATTATTTGTTTCCTCGAAGTTTTAAATTCATTGCTTGCAACCAACGCTTGCTCTTTAAATACTGAGGCAAATGAACGCACGCCGAACCACGTCAAATATGCAACGCCAAACCATTTAATAAACTCCAGAATCATTTGGTGCCTCTGTATGAGCTGACCTAAGCCACCCACACCCAGAGTAATAAGCAGCGCATCTCCCGCGGCACATATTCCCACTACGAGTAGTACATGTTGCTTGCTTAAGCCCTGGCGTATAACAAAGGCATTTTGGGCGCCAATGGCAATAATCAGTGATAGCCCAGTGAAGAATCCAGTTATCAACGCGAGCACGGAGTTAAGAGTAGTGGGCATTTTGCCTTATCCGTATTCACGCAATAACGGCAATTTCGAGTTAATATCTCCATATGGATGGTTCAGCCCTACTGAAAAGGATTCGCCAA
>CAILBF010000030.1 GCA_903832395.1 uncultured Actinomycetes bacterium
GCGGCAGATGCAGCCTGGCCCAAGCAGATTGTGCTGATATCTGGGCGTACAAACTGCATGGTGTCATAAATTGCAGTGAGCGCAGTAAATGATCCGCCAGGTGAGTTGATATAAATCATGATGTCGCGATCTGGATCCATTGACTCCAAAGTTAACAACTGCGCCATGACATCGTTTGCAACAGTGTCATCAATTGGCTGACCCATGAAAATAATGCGCTCTTCAAATAGCTTTGTGTACGGATCAAGGCGCTTGAAACCATAAGCGGTTTTTTCCTCAATCGTTGGAAGGACGTAACGTGCGCTGAAATCCTGAATGTGCTTCATTACGCTTTTCCTCCTGATACTTGACCATCTGATGTGGCGATGTGATCGATAAAGCCATATGCCTTAGCATCGACTGCATTGAACCAGTTATCACGATCTGAATCGATAAGAATCTTCTCAAGACTCTGGCCAGTGTGCTTTGCATTTATCTCAGCCATTGTGCGCTTAGTGATCGCCATTTGCTCAGCTTGAATTCGAATATCCGTTGCAGTTCCGCCGATTCCGCCAAGTGGTTGGTGCATCAGGATGCGTGCATTGGGAGTTGCATAGCGCTTGCCAGCGGCTCCAGCGGTAAGCAAGAACTGCCCCATCGATGCTGCGATTCCCATTCCAACAGTTGCAATATCGTTTTTGACATATTGCATCGTGTCATAGATGGCCATACCGGCAGTAACAGATCCGCCTGGTGAGTTAACGTAAAGATAAATATCCTTGTTTGAATCCTCAGCCGCTAATAGCAAAATCTGCGCGCAGATTGCATTGGCCATGTCATCGCGGACTTCACCGGCAAGGAAGATGATGCGCTCGCGAAGCAAGCGGTTATAGACCTGATCATCCAAGCCGAGCATTCCAATACTGGATGAGCGGGCGCGGATTTCGCCAGCTTGTGGGTTAATAAAATCCACGTGTATTCCTTCCGGTTAGCAATTTTTTCTCCTGTAGTGACCCTAACAATGTTGCGCGCCAAATGCTTCCCAATAAGGTGAAAATAGAGCGTGAACGCCCTGGTGTTCGCTTAGGGCTAAAGCCCTAAGGCTTTTATGCCTCTTCGACTAGATCGGAGAGTTCGGCTTGTGGGCGTAGTGCCTCAAGGTCAATAACGGTGCCAGATGCATCCTTAACCGTAATGCGACCCAAAACCGATGCCAACGCCTTAGCGCGAGTAACTTCTGCGACTAACTGTGAAATTTGTCCAGCCTTTTGCAACTCCTCTGCAAACTTCTCTGGACCCATTCCGTATCGCTGCGATGTGCGAACTAAATACTCAGTTAATTCGATTTCAGTAACTTGAACTTTCTCAGTCTGAACGATTGCATCAAGTAGGAAATCTGACTTCAGTGATGAGCGGACTTGGCCATCAACTTCAGCGCGGTGCTCTGCATCTTCCATGCGGCCTTCGCCCTCGAGGTGGTCATTAACTTCGAGTTCAACCAAATTATCTGGGACTGGGATATCTAGATCTGCAAGAAGTTTTTCAACTAAGCGATCACGCGCTTGTGTTCCCTGCTCCATCTTCTTAACGCGACCAAGGCGCTCAACAAAATCGGCCTTCAGTTCGGCCAAGGTATCGAACTCAGATGCAAGCTTTGCAAATGCATCATCGACTGGTGGGAGTTCGCGCTCTTTAACTGCCTTAACGCTAACTTCGACCTCGCCCTTTTCTCCTTCAGCCTGACCAACAAGTTCAGTTTCAAACTTCTTTGTCTCGCCGACATTCATTCCAATTAATACATCATCTAGGCCAGTAATCATTCGATCTGAGCCCACTTCGTAAGAAATATCATTTGCCTGTCCACCATCGACAGTTTCACCATTAATAAATGCATCAAGATCAAGAGTTGCGAAGTCACCCTTAGCAACTGCACGCTCAACCGTTGTTAAAGTTCCAAAACGTGTGCGAAGTGATTCAACTTGCTCATCAACATCTGCATCTGCGACAACAACGTCATCAACTTCGATAGTAATTGTCGAAAAATCTGGAAGCTTAACTTCTGGACGAACATCTACTTCAACAGTAAAAGTTAGTTTTTCATTATCAACAAACTCTTTAACATCTACAACTGGACGACCAATAACGGCTACTGAATGCTCACGTGCTGCTTTGCCGTAGAAATCAGGAAGCGCTGCATTAATAGCCTCGTCCAAAACTGTTCCACGTCCAACGCGCTGATCAATCATCGCTGCTGGAACTTTGCCCTTACGAAAACCTGGAATGTTTACCTGCGTTGCAACCTTTTTATAGGCATCAGCTACGTGTGAAGACATTTCACTAAATTCGATTTCAATATCGAGACGAACGCGAGTTGGAGAAAGAGTCTCGACGGTGCTTTTCACTGATGCTCCTAAATAAGTTATTGATTCCGAGAAAGTACTGGTCGGGGCGGGGAGATTCGAACTCCCGGTCTCCTGCTCCCAAAGCAGGCGCGCTAGCCACTACGCTACGCCCCGAGGCGCAATGCAGGAGTCTAGACGAGATTTCACTCATCTCTTACCGACCCAGTATCTTTAGCCCCTACCCACCCTGCGGGTGTAGCTCAATGGTAGAGCCCCAGCCTTCCAAGCTGGCCATGCCGGTTCGATCCCGGTCACCCGCTCCAGTCTTTATCCGATGGCCCCAACCAGAATCTGTGTACTTGTGCCACTGGCAGAAATACTGGCACCCCCGTTAGCACCCGACGTTAAAGTCGCAATGAGTGAGTATGGGTTCAAAGTCAATGCCCCGCTCAAAACTACATCCGCAATTATTGCAACCATAGATCGATTGCCTCCAGAATAAACACTTCCGTATATGACTGAGTAATTGCTGCTAATAACAGGATTGTCACCCGATGCACTTAATGACAAGCCCAATCCATATGTAAATAATGTTGAATTTGCGTCATAGGTGTTAATTAAAATTCGTACAACATAGCTTCCTCCTGCGGCAAAAGTTCCAAACGAATCCGAAGCTTTAGTACTCCCCGCACTACCAGGTAAATTTCCTGAAAAAATAATCGTTGAAGATTTTGCATTTGAAATACCTGCTGCTCCCGTTAAACCTGTGTCACCTTTTGCACCAGCAACACCAGTACCCGTTAAACCTGTGTCACCTTTTGCGCCAGTGACAGAAGCTCCTGCAGCACCGGTTAAACCTGTGTCACCTTTTGCTCCATCAGTGCCTGCAGTTCCTGGATCACCTTTTGCTCCAGTACTTCCTGCTGCTCCCGGTGCACCTGCTGAACCTGCAGGACCAGTTGCGCCCGCTACACCAGCAGCTCCCGCTGGACCTGTGTCACCTTTTGCTCCGGCAATTCCGGTTGCGCCTGAAATTCCAGCTCCACCCGAAGGACCTGTTGCACCGACTGGGCCAGTTGCGCCAGGTAATCCAGTTGCACCAACAGCACCTGTTGCACCAGTAGCTCCTGCTAATCCAGTTGCACCTTTTGCGCCGTCAGCTCCAGTTAATCCTTGTAGACCGCGGTCGCCTTTAACTCCATCTGCACCAGCAGTGGGCATAACTAATTCTCTTGAATCAACTACTCGAAGTGAGGTTGCGAGCTTCCACACGCCTTTAGTTTTTGGTCCGTAAAGATTTGCGTTTTTAATATCAATATAGAAATCGCCATCGATGCCAATGCTCTTAGTCGGAACTCCACTCCCGCTAAGGATTGTGTTAGGAGTTAACGTTGTTGCACGCCCTACTTTTTTTATGACGACGGATGTTTTTGCTGCAGCAAAGGCGCTTTGAGATGTTATTAAAGTAAGAGCTAATGAGAGAGCGATGGCGTTTCCACGACGGTTCATGAGAAATTTCCTTATCTAGAAGGCTGAGAAAGAACTGAGTTCAGTGTGAAGTAGGCGACTTTGCCTAGAAATAAGGAGTTCCTAAGGCGGATTTACGCTCAGTTGGCGGGTATACCCAGCACTAGTCCGAGCGGCAGTGATATTCACATGGAGTTTTATGCATGGACTATTAACATTTTCAGCATAGAAGAGTTAATTACAGGTAGTCGATGACGAGGGGTCACTGGCAGTACAGCTAGAAGAAAGGACGACATGAAAATGTCATCTAACAAGAAAATAGCAGCCGTTGTATTAACAACTGTTGCACTTTCAATTGGCACAGTTGGTGTTGCAAATGCATCACCATCTAAGTCAAAGTCCGTATCAGTTCGAACAACATCAACCAAAACATCTATCAATGCAGTTGGTAGCCCAATGGCAGGACCGATGATGGGTGGACAAGAAGCTGAGTTCAAGACAATTCTTGCAGCACTTGTAACTAAGGGAACAATTACTCAGGCGCAATCAGATGCAATCACTGCGGCTGTAACTGCAGCACGTACAGCTCATGATGCAACTCGTGTTGCTGATCAAGCCGCCAATTCCGCACAGCGTACGGCGCATGAGGCGCTAATCACTTCGACGATTGGAATTGATGCCGCAACTATTAAGACACGTCTTGCAGCAGGTGAATCACTTGGTGCAATTGCAGGTGCAAAGAAAGCAACGCTCATCACTGTTCTAGTCGCTGATGCATCAAAGAATATTGATGCTGCTGTTACTGCAGGAAAGATCACTGCAGCCCAAGCAACAACCTTAAAAGCAGGCTTAACTGCACAAATTACTGCTGGAGTTGACGCAGTAGGCGGCCCAAGAGGTCGTGGAATAGGTATGGGTATGGGTGGCCATGGTGGTCGCGGTATGGGAATGAATCACTAAGTTCTACCTACATACGTAATGTATGTAGCCTCCTAAGGGGTAAAGGCCCGCCACGTGAAAAAGCACGTGGCGGGTTTTTCTTGCCCAGTTTTAGGGATTCTTGATGGGTCTGCCCAGCAGAAACTCACACGGCATTGATACTCACACGGAGTTCTATGACTGAACTATTAATTCCCTAAAAGTCACGGTGTTTATTACGAGTAGTCGATGACAAGGGGTCACTGGCAGCAGTATTAAATGAAAGGCGGCATGTAAATGTCATCTAAGAAGAAAATTGCCGTAGTTGTATTAACAACTGTTGCACTTTCAATGGGCACGGTTGGTGTTGCAAATGCCTCACCAACTAAATCAAAATTTGTTTCGATCCGAACGACAACTACCTCACGAACAGTAAATGCAGTTAGTAACCCAATGGCAGCACCGGCTGCTCAAGGACAAGATGCAGAGCTAAAGGCTGTCCTTGCAACTCTTATAACCAACAAGACACTTACTCAGGCACAAGCCGATGCAATCCTCGCCGCCTTAGTTGCAGCTCGCGCTGCTAAGCCTGTAACACATATTGAAGATGAACCAGAACATAGTGCGAAGCCAGTATTGAATATAACTTTGATAGCTTCAACTCTTGGAGTTGATACGGCAACAGTTACTGCGGGAATTGCTGCTGGTAAATCACTTGCAACGATCGCTGGTGCAAAGAGAGCAGCTCTCATCACCGCACTTGTTGCCGATGCAACGAAGACAATTGATGCATCTGTCACTGCCGGCAAGTTGACTCCAGCCAAGGCAGCAACAATGAAAGCAGCCCTTCTTGCGCAAATCACCGCTCAAGTTGATGCAGTACCTGGCGTAAAGGCTCCCGTAACTCCTCCGAAGGCACCGGGATCTGACGATAAAAACAAGGGAAAGAAACACTAACTCCTGACTACATATGTGATGTATGTAGGCTCCTAATGGGTAAAACCCGCCACGTGAAGAAGCGCGTGGCGGGTTTTACTTTATCTATTGATTGCTACTGACACAATGCGCCTATGAGAATTCACATCGGCAGTGACCATGCAGGACTTGAACTAAAGGGCGCACTCGTCGAGTACCTCGAGTCAGAGGGCCACACCGTTATCGATCACGGGCCACATGAATTTGACGCCCTGGATGACTATCCGGATTTCTGCATTCCAGCAGCGGTTGCAACGGTTGCCGATAGTGGATCACTTGGAATTGTTTTAGGCGGCTCTGGAAATGGCGAGCAGATTGCGGCAAACAAAGTGAAGGGCGTTCGAGCAGCCCTTGCCTGGAGCGTTGAAACTGCGAAGCTAGCGAAAGAGCACAACAATGCAAATGTTGTTGGAATTGGTGGACGGATGCATTCAATCGATGAATGTAAAGCGATTATTGACGCCTTTATCCAAACACCTTTTACGAACGACGAACGACATATTCGCCGAATTAATAAAATTACGGCTTACGAAAATAAAGCAGGTCAGTAACTCGGTGATCTTTATCGATCCCCTGACCTTCAAAACGCGTTACTGGCCGCGAATCGGGCTTATCAATTTCTCCACCGCTGAACTGATGTGAAGTAGCAAATACCGCTTTCATTACTTCGGCATATGGCACCCAATCAGTTGCTAAGTGAAAGTAACCATCGGGCTTTAACTTTGAAGCGATGAGTTCTAAAAATGCTGGCGTAACAATTCGCCGCTTGTGATGCTTTGCCTTTGGCCACGGGTCTGGGAAATACAGATGCACGCCATCCAAACTCTGGTCGTGAATCATGTAGGGCAAAACAACGTGAACATCATCTTCAATAACTTTGATATTAGTTATCCCTAGTTCTTGAATACGCGAGAGTAATTTTCCGATTCCTGGAGGATGGAGATCTACTGCTAGATAGCCATTCTGCGGTGATTGCATCGCCATAATGGCCGTCGCCTCACCCATGCCGAAACCAATCTCCATAATGATTTTTTGTGAGGCTGGAAAAATCACCCCGAGGTCTAACTTCTTGTTTTCAACTGGTATTCCATGAATCTCTTGCAGTAAACTTTTTGCAGCCCTCTGCGCTTCGGTAATACGAGTACCTCGGATACTGTAACTGCGAATCGAGGGGCGTTCCATGGCCCAAGAGTGTCATGGTTAGCGTGATACCTACAAAAGGGAGTTTTACCGTGCCAGGAACAAATATTTCACGCATCGAAGCCAACGAGCGCGCAGACCACTTAACCGTCTCTGGGTACGACGTCATACTCGATGTCACGACTGGTGCTGAAAGCTTTTATGCAAAGTCTGAGGTTACTTTTTCATGCAACACCCCTGGCTATTCGACCTTTATCGATGCATGTGGCCGCCGCGTAATATCGGCAACCCTTAATGGCACTCCAGTAGATACGACGAACTTTGATGGAGAATCAATCTTCCTGACCAACTTAGCGGCCGAAAATCACTTAGTGATTGAAATCGAGGCTATTTATTCAAAATCTGGAGAAGGTCTACAGCGCTCGGTTGATCCATCTGATGGTGAAATTTATTTATACTCACAAGGCGAGACCGCTGATATCCGCCGCATGTTCCCCTGTTTTGATCAGCCCTCACTAAAAGCAACTTTTGCCTTAACCGTTACAACGCCTAGCCACTGGGAAGCAATCTCTAATAATCCAGTTGCATCAAAGGAGAGCGTTGGCGATAAGACACTCTGGAAATTTTCAACCACTCCAAGAATTTCAACCTACTTAGCTGCCCTTATCGCAGGTCCTTATTCGCATGTACACGATGTATATAAAGGACAAAAAGAGGTTCCGCTTGGATTCTATTGCCGCAAATCAATGGCACAGTATTTAGATTCTGAGGATATTTTCTTGCTCACTAAGCAGGGCTTTGAATACTTTGAGAAAACATTTGGTCTTGCCTATCCGTTTGATAAGTACGATCAAATCGCTGTCGTCGACTTTAATGCTGGTGCAATGGAAAATGCGGGCGCAGTTACTTTTCGCGAAGATCTCGTAGTTTTCCGTAGCCACATGCCTGAAAAAATGTATATGTGGCGCGCCAATGTAATCCTGCACGAGATGGCACATATGTGGTTTGGCGATCTTGTCACAATGTCGTGGTGGGATGATTTATGGCTCAACGAATCCTTTGCTGAATTCATCTCATATCTTGCTCTAGCCGAAGGCACGCGCTTTAAAGGTGGTTGGGCGAGCTTTAATAGTGAGCGAAAGAACTGGGCATATCGCTACGACCAACTACCATCCACTCACCCAATCGTTACCGATATGGTGGATATCGAAGCAGTAAAGGCTAACTTTGATGGAATCACTTACGCCAAGGGTGCATCGGTTTTACAACAGTTGGTATTCCATGTCGGCCGTGAAAACTTTATTGCAGCTTTGCAGAAATACTTCGCTAAACATGCATGGGCCAACACAACCTTAAAAGATCTCATCGATGAGTTGGAATCTACAAGTGGGAAATCATTAGAGACATGGGCGGCGACATGGTTACAAACTGCAGGAGTGAATACGCTCAGCCCAGAACTTGAATTTGACGGAGATACTTACGCTTCCGTTGCAATAAAGCAGATTGCTCCTGCAATACCAGCAGGCTCCAGCGAACTGCGCCCGCACCGTTTAGCCATTGGCCTCTACGACGTCGATGGTGAAACTATAAAACGTCGTACATCGGTTGAGTTGGATGTAGCTGGGGCACTGACAGTTGTTCCAGGGTTTGCCGGCCAAAAGGTTGCTGACCTTTTGCTCATCAACGATCGCGATCTTTCATATGCGAAAATTCGCTTTGATTCACGCTCACTGACGACCTTGAAAACTCACCTCGGTAAAATCTCTGATCCTTTGACCCGTGCCTTATGTTGGGCGGCAGTATGGGATATGCACCGTGATGGCGAAATCTCCTCAAGTGATTTCTTAGATATCGCCTTTGCTGGTCTACCTGGTGAGAGCGATGACGCAGTTGTCAATATTACGCTGTCACAGATGTACACATCGGTTGAGGCCTACACAACTGATGCCGCTCGTAATGCGATGCGCTTGAAAATTGCTAATGGGCTAGATGTACTCACTAAGAGCGCAGCTCCTGGAAGTGACCTACAGATGTTGTACGCGCGTGCATTTGCCCAAAATGCAGTCACGCCGGAACATACCCAAGCAGTCCGCGGACTTCTCAATGGTTCGGCACCCGGCCTAATTGTTGATGCCGATTTGCGCTGGTTCTTCATCATCGCACTTTCAGAGCGCGATGCGTTTAGTAAATCCGAACTCGATGCCGAACTAGCTAGCGACAACACCACTAGCGGAAACTGCTTCTTCGAAACTTCAGTTGCGGCGGCGCCAACGGCTGCGGCCAAGGATTATGCCTGGAACAAAATCATCAATGAGGATATCCAGACTTCAGTGAGGTCGGCACTTGTTGCAGGTTTCCAGCGTCCAATTCAGCGTGAATTATTAACTAATTACGTAGATCGCTATTTTGATTCAATCATTTCAGTATGGGAATCCAAGTCATACGAAGGTGCGAGCAAAATTGTCACTGGTCTCTATCCAACCTGGGTTGTCTCGCAATCAACAATTGATAAGACAACGGCTTGGTTAGATACAACTGGTAAAAATTCGCCGGCAGTATTGCGCAAACTAGTTATTGATTCTAGTGATGGATTAGTCCGTGCCTTGAGAGTTCAGGGCACAAGTAATTAATCGATCGATGTAATTGACGACTGCTTCCGCACTTTACGGGGAGCTGATCCAACCCACGACAAAAGGGCAATGACTGCAAACATTGCTACAGGAATAGCTATAAAAGTAATGACGGTTTGGATCGCGCTAAGGCCTTGACCTGCGACTGTGCCATCTTCAATGGCGCTCTTAAGTAAATGCATGGGGCTGAGTGTAATTTACTTATGCAGTCGCTGCTGCCACACCGAATGGTTGCAAATACTGCAACCAACGTTCATCAGTTCGACCCGTTCCAAGGATTCTCCACGCAGCTCCTACAGGCTCGCGTGGCAACTGGCGCAGACGCCAACCAATCTCCTTAAGGTGCCTGTCGGCCTTTAAGTGATTGCACTTGTGGCAGGCAGAGACAACATTTTCCCAAATGTGAGCGCCGCCACGACTGCGCGGAATGACATGGTCGATAGATGTTGCAGGTGCAGTGCAGTAAACGCACTTTCCGCCATCGCGTGCAAAGATTGCACGTCGCGATAATGGCACTGCATGGCGATATGGAATTCGAACAAATTTATTGAGGCGAATCACTGACGGTAAATCCATTTGGCCACCGGAGAAATGCACAACATCACCCGACTCTTCAATCATTGTCGCCCGCTGATTTAATACGAGGATCAGGGCACGGCGCTCTGTTATGACACCCAGAGGTTCATAGGTGGCATTGAGAACTAGTGTGCGCGACATAAATCGCTCCCGATCTGGCGCATGGCCTGCGCCGATTGGTTTATCTTGCACTAAAAACCGCCCCTTTCGGGTATTTCATAGCAGTATTTAGGTAAAGATTTGGCTACAGTCATAGTCCTATGAGTAATTCAGCGCAAAATGTCATCGATTGGGTAAGTGGCACTCCCCTACGCATATTTTTCATCCTCCTCACAGCAATCCTCACACAGAGCTTTGGCACCCGCGCAATTTCGCGCGCCATGAACCGCTTGGCAACGGCCGACTTGGTACCGGGTCCACGAAATATTGTTGCCCGACAAAAAGAACGAGCCCGCACAATCGGTGGAGTTCTTGCAGCCACGCTGAAGGCGTTAATTTGGATTATTGCAACTGGAATGGTGCTCGGTGAGTTTGGTTTTAATTTAGGACCACTCATCGCATCGGCTGGAATTTTAGGAGTTGCACTTGGACTAGGCGCACAAACTTTAGTACGCGATATTTTATCTGGAGTCTTTATGTTGGTCGAAGATCAGTATGGCGTTGGTGATGAAGTTGTTGTTTTAGAAACCGAAGGCGTTGTAGAAAAAGTTGGTCTGCGCGTTACGACCGTGCGAGGCAAAGATGGAACACTGTGGTATTTGCGAAACGGTGAAATTCTAAAAGTTGGAAATCAATCTCAATCTGGTTGATTGACCATAGAGTCGGCAGCCATCTCTAAATAGCTCCACAACTGCGCGCGCAACGTTGGATCCATCTGTGTCGCATCAACTACGACATGCATTGCATTCACCCAAGCATCACGTGCAGCTACATTGATATGAAAACCGGCATGGCGCATGCGCAAGCGCGGGTGACCGCGGTTCTCTTGATAGGTCGTTGGGCCGCCCCAATACTGTTCTAGAAACTGTTGCAAGCGAAGTGCAGCGCCCTTTAGATCACTTTCTGGATACATAGGGCGCAGGATTGGATCAGTTGCTACATGGGCATAAAACTGCGAAACCAAATCGACGAAGAATTCCTCTCCACCGACTTGTTCATAAAAGCTGCTCATACTGTAAGGCTAGCTGTGTCTTTGCCCTTAGCAATTTGGAGCACAAAGTAACTAGTAATTAAGCACAGCGCGCCACTGATATAAAACGCTGCAGCATAGTCGCCGAATTTCACGCGCACGATAGCTGCGCCAAGGGCTGCAATCGATCCCCCAATTTGGTGGGATGCAAATACCCAGCCATAAATAACGGTTCCGCGATCTGGGCCCAAAATAGTCCGACATAACATCACTGTTGGTGGAACTGTTGCTACCCAATCCAGGCCATAGAAAATAATGAAAACTAAAGTCGACGGGTGCATCGTTGAAAATAGAATCGAAGGCAAAAGAAATAGAGACAGGCCACGAAGACCGTAATAAAAGAATAAGAGTTTTCGTGGATCATATTTATCGGTCAACCAGCCAGAGAACAAAGTTCCAATCACATCAAAGACACCGACTAGAGCCAACAGGCTTGCCGCCATTACTTGACCCATTCCATGGTCATGGGCGGCGGGAATAAAGTGCGTGCCAATTAATCCACTCGTTGATAAACCACAGACAAAGAATGATCCAGTTAGATACCAAAAATCTTTGTGGGCACTTGCCTCTTTCAAAGAAACAATTGCCAATCTTCCGGCGTTCATTCCGGAATGTACTGGTGGTTTCCAATCATCTGGAGCTCCATACGGTAACAAACCAAAGTCGGCCGGTTTTTCACGAAGGAAAAAATAAATCAATGGAACCATGAGTAACGATGCGCTGCCAATTGTTAGACCAATTGATTTCCAACCATGCAATTCTGATAACCGAGAGAGTCCTGGAAGGAAAATTAACTGCCCCGTAGCTCCTGCGGCAGTTAATCCCCCAATAACGATTCCGCGGCGCTTAACAAACCAGCGGTTCGCAACGGTTGCGGCGAACACCAATGCCATCGAGCCTGTACCAACACCAACGACCACACCCCATGTTGCAACTAATTGCCACGGTGCATGAATGAACGTAGTTAAAAAGGCGCCAGTACTTACTGTTGTTAGCGCTCCCATAACAACTTTACGGACCGTGAAGCGCTCCATTAGCGCTGCAGCAAAGGGGGCGGTCAGTCCGTACAACAAAACGTTGACAGAGATTGCCATTGAAATCTGCTCACGATTCCAACCAAAGGCATCTTCAAGCGGAACAATTAAAACCGAAGGAGCCGATCTAAAACCAGCGGTTGCTACGAGAGTGAAAAAAGTAACTACTGCAGCGATCCACGCTGGGTGAATCTTTGACTTACTCGACTGCACGCAACACCCTCATTGATTTAAAGCCTAACATTAAAACTGGAATGGCTGCGAATAGACAGAGCCAACCGTAAGACATTGTCCCAATAATTACACCGGCGAGTGCGCCGCCGCCTGCTCCAGCTAAGTTCATAACTAAATCGCTAGCACCTTGGGATGCCGGGCGCATTTCAAGTGAGACGGACTCGGAAAGAAAAGCTGAGCCCGCGATGAGTGTGCATGACCAGCCCAAGCCAAGTAAGAACAAACCTATGCCGAGTTGAATGGCGTTATCTGCTGCCGCTGTACCTGCAACGACCGTTGAGGCAAGAAGAATTACTAAACCAATCTGGATAACACGGATGCGGCCCAAACGATCACTAAGGGAGCCAACAATTGGAGAAAAAGCGTACATTCCCAAAACGTGCACGCTAATAACAAAACCAATGATGCGCAGAGAGACATCAACATGCTTCATGTGGATAGGTGTCATAACCATGACAGAGACCATTGCAACGTGACCGATGGCAATTGCAGAGATTGCAAAAAGCGCTTTAGGGTTAGAGCGAATGTGCGAGAGCGCAGCTTTAGTTGAGCCCTTATGTTGCACAACGTGTGCCTGTTTTTCAGCGGTTAAATATGGATCAGGTCGAAGGAATATCTGCACGACGATGGTTGCAAACAAAAGCGTGGTCGCTGAAACTAAATATGGTCCAACTAACCGTGGCAAATTAAAGTGCTCGGCTAAATTACCTGAGGGGTCCATTAAATTTGGTCCAGCTACTGCACCAATAGTTGAGCCCCACACGACAAATGAGAGTTGCTTGGCACGGGTTTGGCTTGTTGCTAAATCGATGGCAGCAAAGCGGGCTTGATAGCCGGCCGCTGATGCCGCACCAACTAAGAAGGTTCCAAGCAGCATAAAAAATAAATTACGGTGAGCTCCACCAGTAATTGCAAAGATTGATCCAATCACACCAGATACATAGCCAACTGATAACGCTAACCTGCGGCCACCGCGCGCAGTTAA
>CAILBF010000031.1 GCA_903832395.1 uncultured Actinomycetes bacterium
GATGACGGCGGACTAGATTTATATATTTCAACGCAGTGGTTGCATGTTGATCGTGGACAGTTAGCAACGGTGCTGGGAATTGCGCCAGAGAAAGTTCGCATCACTTTGGCTGGTGTCGGTGGCGCCTTTGGTGCGCGCGAAGATTTATCCATGCAGGCACATATCGCTCTCCTTGCAATGCGCACCGGTAAGCCAGTAAAGATTGTCTATTCGCGTGAGGAGTCTTTCTTCGGTCACGTTCACCGCCACCCAGGAAAACTTCGCTACGAACATGGCGTAACTAAAGATGGAAAGCTCGTCTACGTTAAAGCCAATATCGTTCTAGATGGAGGCGCTTATGCATCCTCCTCCCCTGCCGTGTGCGCTAACGCTGCATGTTTTGCCGTTGGTCCATACGTTGTCGAAAGTGCAACTATCGATTCCTACGTTGCCTATACAAATAATCCACCGTGCGGTGCGATGCGCGGTTTTGGCGCAGTACAAACCGGTTTTGCCTATGAATCCCAGATGGACAAAATCGCCGCCGTTCTTGGCATGGACCCCATTGAACTTCGTTTGAAAAATGCGATGGTGAGAGACTCACTCATGCCTACGGGTCAGCCCGTCGATTCAGCCGCGCCAGTTGCTGAGATTTTAGAAAAGCTACGCGCCATGCCGTTGCCGCCAATGACTTCAACTACCGATGGCTTTGACCTGTTGGAACTTCCAGGCGGGGCCAGTAATACAACCCATGGCGAGGGCGTTCGACGCGGAATTGGTTATGCCGTTGGAATCAAAAACATCGGTTTCTCTGAAGGCTTTGATGATTATTCAACGGCTAAAGTCTCGCTTCAGATTATTAACGGCGAACCCGTTGTTGAGGTTCACACGGCAGCTGCCGAAGTTGGCCAAGGTTTAGTAACTCTAAAGGGTCAGATCGCGCGCACTGAGTTAGGTGTTCAACGCGTTGTTGTCCATGTCAGCGATACTCAAGTCGGAAGTGCTGGATCAACGAGTGCCTCCCGTCAGTCTTACGTAACAGGTGGCGCAGTAATGACGGCCTGTAAAGCCGTGCGCGATGAAGTTCTTCTCTATGCGATGGAGAAAATAGGTCACTTACACCCACTTCTGCTGCACTTTCGTGCAACCTATGTATTAGTCGATGGTGAAATTCGCGATGCCGATGGTCGACTTGTTTCAACGTTAGCCGATCTCGTTGGCGAGAAAATCTTTACGTGCACGCGCGAATACCGACACCGACCAACAACGCCAATTGATCCAATCACGGGTCAAGGTTTGCCCCATGCCCAGTTTGCTTTCGCGGGCCATCGCGCAGTTGTAGATGTCGATATTGAAACCGGCTTAGTGAAAGTTATTGAGATGGCATCGGTGCAAGATGTTGGCAAAGCGCTCAATCCACAAGCAATTGAAGGTCAAATTGAGGGCGGAACTGCTCAAGGTTTAGGTCTTGCAATTTTGGAAGAGATTCAAGTAGTCAATGGAAAAGTTAAGAATCCATCTTTTACCGACTATCTAATTCCAACGGTTCTAGATATGCCACCGGTGCGCTCGATTATTTTGGAGTATGCCGATGAGCATGCACCCTATGGTCTGCGCGGTGTCGGTGAAGCTCCAACTATTTCGAGTACTCCCGCGGTGGTCTCTGCGATTCGAGCTGCAACTGGTCTTGCTCTGAATCGAGTGCCGGTGCGACCTGAACACATAACCTCAACTATGTAGAAGTTTTACTTAGTAAGGCTTTCGATGAAAGTCAGTGAGTTTTGATAAATGAGTTCTTGGTCGTAGTCAAGGGTTGCTACGTGGTAACTATTAATTAACTCAATTCGAGTTTTATTGGCCGAACCTAAACCAGCCATAATGATTTCAGTGTTTGAAACCGGCAACGTATGGTCTTCGACGCTATGGAAAAGTTGAACTGGAACGGTGACTTTAGAGAGATTCTGACGGGTCCTTTTTAGCATAATGAGCAGTTGATGAATTCCGCGCGTGGGCAAAGCGTCATATCCGTGCTCGGTGATGCCAGGTCGTTTGATGTCATTGCCAACACTTGCACGTAGTTTTTGGAAACGTGAAAGTACATAGCCAACGGGCGCTGAAATAAACGGAACATGAATCATTGGATTTACTAAAATAACCCCGCTAAGTCGATCGCTATTTTCTTCGGCAACGTATAGGGATGTTCCACCGCCCATAGACAGACCGGCGAGGAAAACTTGATCACAGGTTTGAAATAACTCTTCGAGTTCGGCTTGAACTTTAGCTGGCCACTCTTGCCACTTCACTTTGTTGAGATCTTGAGGCTTAGTTCCATGGCCAGGTAATAGAGGAACGCGAACTGTGTAGCCCTTGGATAAAAGAAATTCAGCCCATGGTCGCATCGATGGTGGCGCACCGGTAAATCCGTGAACAAATAAAACGCCTATGCGTGCGTTTTTACCCGATCCAGATGCAGACCAATCTTGCATCCAACCTGGGGGCGCGGTTTCAACTGCCATAGTCGGAGTTTACGAGAGCGTGTGTGAAAGCGCTGATGTGCGAAGCAGTTTCGCAACCGTTTGGGCAAGAGTAAATGGATCGATTGGATGGACAACAGATGCTTCGGCCAGTGACCATGCGGCAAGCCACGAGTCCTGGACGCGGCCAGTAATAACTAAAACGGGAGGGCAGTTGAAAACCTCATCTTTTAATTGACGGGCGATTCCGAGTCCACCCTCAGGGGCTGATTCACCGTCGAGGATAAATAAATCCACCGCCGATTGGGAGTCAACAAATGCACGAAGCGCCGGACCCGTTGCAAACTCCACAATGGTGTGCTCGGGCAGATCGCTAGCTACGCGATGGCCAAGGGCTGCACTAATCGTTGCTCGGACCGATGAGTCATCGGAGTAGACGACAATCGTATTTTTTCTAACGTGCGCGCTCATGGCGGCAATTCTAAGCCCCAATGTGGGCCAGACCCAAGCCTAAAAACACTCATTTCGGCGTGACCTGTTTCATGCCCAAAAAGGGGTAATCAGTGGCTAAATCGCACCGTGCTGCAGGACAGGGTCTCGGTTTTAGGGAATAATCGCCGCATGTCAAGCACAGCCGTATCAGGCCACCATAAAATCACACGCCCCAATGCAGTAGCAGTCGGAACTATCGTGTGGCTCTCCAGCGAACTCATGTTCTTTGCGGCTCTGTTCGCGATTTACTTCACTACTCGGGGGGTTCAAGGCCCAAAGATTTGGTTGGAATCTAACCATCTTCTTAACGTTCCTTTCGCTGCCATCAACACAACGGTCCTCGTTCTCTCCTCAGTAACGTGCCAGTTTGGTGTCTTTGCTGCAGAGCGTTTTCAGTTCCGTAAGAGTGGTGCGATGTACCAGATTAATAAATGGGGAATGCGCGAGTGGTTCTCTCTTACATTTTTAATGGGAGCGTTCTTCGTTGGCGGTCAAATTTATGAGTACGCCTCGTTAGTCCATGAAGGTCTTACTCTTTCATCAACGGCTTACGGCTCAGTCTTCTTTATCGCAACTGGCTTTCACGGACTTCACGTTACTGGCGGCTTGATTGCCTTCTTAATTGTCATTGTTCGAGTCTCTAAAGCCCGTCGCTTCACTAGCGGACAAGCTACAACCGCAATTGTTGTTTCTTATTATTGGCACTTCGTCGACGTAGTGTGGATCGCACTGTTTTCCGCGATCTACCTCATTAAGTAAGGGAGTTAAGAAAACACGTGAAGCGCCTTTCCAAATACCGCCGCCACAGAGCTGCAGCACCCTTACTTCTAGTGCTCGCCCTACTTGGAATTGGCACCACTTTTAGCGTTGCTAGTGCATCCATTAAACAAACTCCCTCAACTTTTGCCCGCTCAGCGGCAATCGATGAAGGCAAGCAGATTTTTCTCAAAGGTTGCTCCTCATGCCACGGTCTCAATGCTGAAGGTGGCTCCATCGCACCGTCGCTTATCGGAGTTGGCGCAGCCTCTGTTGACTTTCAAGTAGGCACCGGACGTATGCCGATGGCCGATATGAGCACGCAGGCCGCTAGAAAAAGGCCGGTATACAACGCTGAACAGACTGCAGCTTTAGTTGCCTACGTTTCATCTCTTGCTCCCGGACCTGCAGTTCCAACCGATGCGGTTTTAAATTATGAGCGCGATGGAAACACGGCCCAAGGCGGAGAGCTCTTTAGAACTAACTGCGCGATGTGCCACAACTTTGCTGGACAAGGCGGCGCACTTACTCAAGGTAAATATGCACCAACGCTGATGGGCGTTGAACCTAAATATATTTACGAAGCACTTATTACTGGCCCACAATCAATGCCGGTTTTCAGTGACAAGACAATTACTCCTGCAGAAAAACTCTCAATTATTAAATGGATTAAATCTGCTGAAGCCGAACCAAATCTCGGTGGAGCAACGATGGGTCGAATTGGACCCGTTACTGAAGGTCTGTTGGGTTGGGTTCTAGGTCTTGGACTGCTCATTGCTGTTGCAGTCTGGTTAACAACGAAAGCGAGATGAGTGCTGTGTCTAACGAAATCGAATCAATAGCCGATCCTGGCACTGGCGAACATGTTATGCGCGCTGCCGATGTAAATCCACGCGCCGAAAAGCGCGCTGAACAGCAAGTTGCAATTCTCTTTGGTCTCTCTGGAGTTGGTTCGCTCCTACTTATCTACTCTTACATGTTTGTTAAGAAAGATGTATTTATTTTTATCCCAGTCATGGGTAACCAAAACGCACAACAGCTAGGCCTTGGTTTAGGTATGGCCATGTCGCTGTTTTTCTTAGGCTTGGCCGCAATTCACTGGGCTAAAACTCTCATGCCAGAGACTGAAGTTATTAATCATCGACATGAGTTCCGCTCATCCGATGAGGATCGTGCTGAGTTAATTGCTACCGTTAAAGGTGGCGTTGCCGGTGTGAAACTTGGGCGTCGCAAGTTGATTAAAGGCTCTTTAGCTGGGGCGATGGGGCTTTTCGCGCTTCCTCCAGTTTTGCTCTTGCGCGACTTAGGTCCGCTTCCAAAGAAGCAGTTGGAGACAACAAGTTGGAAAGCTGGCACGCGCCTTGTAACTGATCCTGGTAACCGCCCAATTTTGGCATCTGATTTGCAGGTTGGCGCAGTTGTCCAAACGCTTCCAGAGCTTGCCCAAGGTGCAGAGCGCTTGCTCAGTGATATGGCTAAAGATCCAGTCCTACTCATTCGTCTTCGCCCAGAGGATTTTCTTTTAACTCCAGCGAAATTAGCGATGACCCACGAAGGAATTATTGCCTTCTCGAAGATTTGTTCCCACATGGGATGCGCCGTTGCTCTCTATGAGCAACAGACCAAGCATCTTTTATGTCCGTGTCATCAATCCACTTTCGATGTGCCACGCGGTGCAAAAGTTATTTTTGGACCTGCCGCCCGTCCACTTCCTCAGTTGGATATAACCGTTGACGCCGAGGGCTATTTAATTGCTCGGGCACCATTTAGTGAACCTGTCGGACCTAGTTTTTGGGAGCGTAACTCACAATGACAACTGCTGAGAAAAGATTAGGCGCAGCCGCAAGTTATGTTGATGATCGCTTAGGTGCAGCCGGTTGGGTCAAGAAGTCACTGAATAAGGTCTTCCCTGATCACTGGTCATTCATGCTCGGTGAAATCTGCATGTACTCCTTCATCATCTTGCTCTTATCGGGAACTTTCTTAGCTCTATGGTTTGATCCATCTCAGCGCGATGTAATTTATGAAGGTGTCTACGCCCCACTTAAAGGTCTGAAAATGTCGGCGGCTTACGCCTCTACTTTAGATATCTCTTTTGAAGTCCGCGGTGGGCTATTAATGCGCCAGATTCACCACTGGGCGGCAAATATATTTATGGCCGCAATCATGGCTCACTTACTCCGCGTTTTCTTTACCGGTGCTTTTAGAAAACCTCGTGAGTTCAACTGGATTCTAGGAATTATCTTGCTCACCCTTGGTTTCCTTGAAGGTCTCTTCGGTTACTCACTCCCTGATGACTTGCTATCTGGAACTGGACTTCGCATTACATCGGCGATCATCCAAGCCATCCCAGTTGTTGGCTCATACATTTCATTCTTCTTATTTGGTGGCGCTTTTCCGGGAACGGGCTTCATCCCGCGAATGTTTACATTGCACGTTCTCTTAATTCCTGGCGCTTTCTTGGCCGTCATTACTATTCACGTCATGTTGGTCTGGTACCAGAAGCACACACAGTTCCCTGGACCTGGAAAGACTGAGAAAAATGTTGTTGGACATCCAATCTTGCCGGTCTACATGGCCAAAGCTGGCGGTTTCTTCTTCATCGTCTTCGGTGTAATCGCTTTCCTATCGGCGGTCGCATCGATTAACCCAATTTGGTTATACGGGCCTTATACGCCAGGCCAAATCTCTGCCGGCTCGCAGCCCGATTGGTACATGGGTTGGCTCGACGGATTAGTGCGAATGTCTCCCCCATTAGAGACGCATGCATTCGGACACACAATCTCTTGGAACATTCTCATCCCAGCACTTATTGTTCCGGGAATCGTATTTACTGGAATGGCGTTGTATCCATTTATTGAAAGTTGGATTACTGGAGACAAGCGCGAACACCATCTACTAGATCGTCCGCGTAACGTTCCGAACCGTACTGCTCTTGGCGTTATGTCAATCACTTTCGTGATGGTTGCTCTCATCAATGGTGGTAACGACATCTTTGCTACGGCCTTCGATCTCTCTATCAATGAAATTATGTGGTTCTCAAGAATCTCAATTTTCGTACTGCCGCCTCTAGCTTTCATCATTACGAAGCGTCTATGTCTATCGTTGCAACGCAGCGATCGCGAGCTAGTTCTTCACGGCACTGAAACTGGTCGCCTGGTACGTATGCCGAGCGGAGAATTCGTAGAGATTCATGCACCGATTTCAGCACAAAAGCGCTTCATCCTTACATCACATGAACAATCTGGAGCACTTGAATTACCAGATACTGATTCTCGTGGAGTCAAACGTCCTGGTGGCCTAAAGAACAAACTACGTGTGCGCTTAAGCAAGGCCCATGCAGTTGGTGTTCCTAAAGTCACTGTCGATGAGATTAAAGAGATTGAACACCACTAATTCGACGATCTAATAACAAGCCAAACACCTAGGGCGGTTATTCCTATTCCAAGGAAGCCCTGGGTGTTTACTTTTTCTCCAAACAAAAAATATGCTTCAATGGCCGTTGCTGGTGGAACTAAATAGAACAGTGATGAAACCGATGCTGCGCTGCCAGTGTTGAGTAACCATAAAAGCAGCAAAATAGCCCCAACGGATAGAACTGCGATGAGCCAGATGAAGGCAGCAATAAATTTATGGCTCCATGTAATTGAAGTTCCCCCTGATATAAAGGCTGCAATACCTAAGACACTACCGCTGACCAAGTATTGATAAGCCGTTCCAGCAAGGAGTGGAATGTTGGAGCCGATTTTCTTTTGAAGCAGCGTCGCCGTGGTGCTTCCTACCAGTGCAATACCTATACCTATAAGCCCAGCAGGCGGGATATGCGCCTCTAACGTAGGTCCAAGAACCAATATGACACCCGTTAGACCAATAAAGAGTCCAGCTAATTGACTCTTAGTTAACCGCTCGCCCAACACTCGCACCGCTAAAACTGAAACGAGAACAGGTTGCAAACTTGTGACTACCGCAGCGACGCCAGCCGATAATCCCTGTGAGATCGCAAAAAATACGCCGCCCAAATAGCAGGCGTGAAGAAAAATACCAATTAATCCGGATCGCCCGATTGCACGGCGCCCAATCGCTATCGGTTGTTTAAGCACTGCGGCAATAAGGAAAAGGACTCCCGCAGCAACAAAGATTCTTACTGAGAGAAAAATAAAGGGATCTGCATAGGGAAGACCATACTTTGCTCCGACAAAACCGGTGCTCCAGAGCAGAACAAATAAATAAGGCGCAAAGGCCGCCTTGCTTATGCCTCGCACATTGCCTTTAAGCGAACTAGCGACTTCGCAATATTTGTTGGGTTGTACTTCATAGCCCCTGTGCGAGCGATCCACCAGGTGGAAAAGGCTGGAACCGAATGGGCATCAAAGGTCTCCGTTACTTCGGTCTGGCCGTTACCAATCTCCACGAGCTGATAGCTCCATGTCCAGCGCATCAAGTGTCGCCATGTGATTCTTTTACTCTCTTCAAATTCAGTTACTGTATTTTTGATCTTATAGCCGATACGAATCTTCATCTTCATAGTAAATGTCGCGCCGAGGTAAAGACGTTCTGGTCCCTCGATGTTTGCTTGAATCGTTCCGGAACCATCAAATAGCTGATGGGATCGTGGGTTGGCCAAGAGTTCGAATATTGCAGAAGCAGGTGCATTAATTGTGATTCGAGCAGCTGCCATATTGGGAAATTCTGGCGACAGAATCTCTGCGCGAACTTTAGACATTAGTCTCAGGCGTTGGATAGAGGCTTTTCATACTCGGTAACCATTCCGATAACAGAGATTATTAAAGCGCCAAAGCCAATCAATGTAAGCCACCAGCCGATTGCAAGACCTAGCCCCATTGCGCACGCACTCAAAGCAACTGGCAAAGGCCACCATGAGTGTGGACTATAGAAACCAAGCTCACCTGCGCCATCGGCAATCTCAGCGGTGAAACTATCTTCAGGAAGAACTGTCCCGATACGCTTTTGAGTAAACCATAAATAGAAAGCGACCATTCCAGCTAAACATGAAGCAAGAAGCATTCCGCCAATACCGACAGGTTCACCACCGACATTCCAATAAATGACCGACATAATTACATAGAAGACACATAGCCCGCCGAAGAGTTGCCAATTAACCTTCATAGTAGTTAGTGCTCCTCGGTCTTAATGTGCGGATGATGTAAATCAAATGCTGGTCGCTCACTTGAGATGCGTGGCATCGTTAAGAAGTTGTGACGTGGAGGTGGGCACGATGTTGCCCACTCAAGGGATGCGCCATAACCCCAAGGATCATCGACACCAACTAGTGGGGATTTACGAGTAATCCACACGTTGATTGCAAATGGAATCATGGATAGCGCCAATAGGAACGAGCCAACCGTTGACACTGTATTCATAAAGGTGAAGCCATCGGTTGCTAAGTAATCGGCATAACGGCGAGGGAATCCCTTAATACCGAGCCAGTGTTGGATTAAGAAAGTTAAGTGGAAGCCAATGAAGAGCGTCCAGAAGTGAATCTTACCTAAACGCTCATTTAGCATACGGCCAGTCATCTTTGGCCACCAGAAATAGAAACCACCGAACATTGCAAAGACCACAGTTCCAAAGAGAACATAGTGGAAGTGAGCAACGACGAAGTAGCTAGCCGATACAGCAAAATCAAGTGGTGGTGAGGCCAAAATAATTCCAGTTAAGCCACCAAAGAGGAAAGTAACAAGGAAACCCATAACCCAGAGCATTGGAGTTTCAAAAGTAACATGGCCGCGCCACATGGTGCCGATCCAGTTAAAGAACTTAACGCCAGTTGGAACACCAATAAGGAAAGTCATGAACGAGAAGAATGGAAGTAGTACTTGGCCAGTAGCAAACATATGGTGAGCCCACACTGAAACAGAGAGCGCCGAAATGGCAATCGTTGCCGCAATTAAGCCCTTATAACCAAAGATTGGTTTACGACTAAAGACTGGCAAAATCTCTGTAGCGATTCCAAAAAATGGCAGCGCCAAAATATAAACTTCGGGGTGGCCAAAGAACCAGAACAAGTGCTGGAAGAGCATTGCACCACCGTTTGCCGGATCAAATAAATGCGTTCCATATATTCGGTCTGACTCTAACCCTAGTAAAGCTGCAGCTAGAGGTGGGAAAGCGAGCAAAACTAATATCGAAGTTAGAAGAACGTTCCACGAGAAAATCGACATACGGAACATAGTCATTCCAGGTGCGCGCATCGTGAAAATAGTTGTAATGAAGTTAACGCCACCAAGAATTGTTCCAACACCACTGATAGCTAAACCGATCAGCCATAAATCGGCGCCGATGCCTGGTGAATACGTTGCGTTAGAAAGTGGAACATAAACGGTCCACCCAAAAGATGCCGCTCCCCCAGGTGAAAGGAAACCTGCAAAAGCCATCGATCCACCAAATAAATAAAGCCAGTAGGAAAGCATATTAAGTCGTGGGAAGGCAACGTCGGCTGCGCCAATTTGCAGTGGCATGATCACGTTAGCAAAACCAACGAACAGAGGTGTTGCAAACATCAAAAGCATGATTGTTCCGTGCATAGTAAAGATTTGGTTGTACTGCTCATAACTCAAGAACTGCATTCCTGGGCGTGCTAATTCGGTACGAAGGAGCAGCGCTAAAATTCCTGCGATAAGAAACCATCCAAAGGATGTAATCAAATACAGGTAGCCAATAGTCTTATGGTCGGTTGAGGTTATCCACTTAACAAAATTCTTACCCTTTTTCGCTGGCAGTGGTGCTAGCGCCGTACTCGTTGATTTTTGTGCAAAAGTTGTCATCCTTGGCTCCCCTTTAACGTTTCAAGATAAGCCTTGTAATCAGCTGGTGATACGACTTTTACTTTAAACACCATCTGCGAGTGCGCACGTCCGCACAAGATGTTGCAACGACCTGGATATTCGCCGATTTTATTTGCCGTGAACTCAAGGTGATTAGTTACACCTGGAAGATTCTGAATTTGAATCATGAATGCTGGAATCCAAAAACCGTGGATTACATCGTGAGATGTCAGGATGTATCGAACGCGCTCACCTTGTGGAATTACCAAAGTAGGTGGCTGTGATGGTGTGCCAGTTACAACGGCTTGTGGCCCCGCTTCAGGATATGCAAACTGCCACGACCATTGCATTCCAACAACGTCGATTTCATGCATAGCAACGGTAGTTTTTTGAGTTATGACACTCTCTTTTTTAGCGGTGTAGAAAAACATAACTGCAACAATCAAGAAGGGAATAATTGTGTAAACAATTTCAATTGGAACATGATACTGAGTTTGCTTTGGAAACTCTGGTCCCCCAACTTTTGGTCGATGAAAAACCGCTGGCCATAAGAGAAGGATGAGAGTGATTACGCCAATAACACCTGCGGCGATCCAAGCCCCTTGCCATAGCGAGAGAGATTGATCGTTAACGCTGGAGACTCCCTGCGGAAAGCCAAGCTCAGAGACTTTCGAGCAACCCGTTAAAAATAGGGCTGGGATAAATAGGGCCAGGGCACGTAGACCCTTAGTTTTCGCTGGCGACATGGGGTAAAGGATATAGGGCGAGGAGCGTTATTCCTGTATTAAAAAGCGGCCCCGACTGTGGCCGTCATCTCACGCTAAGCCTTGATGTGAGCTGCAATCTCTGCGGCAGCTTCGTCTCCATATGCCAGAGCAAATCGAGAAACGAACTCAGCGCCAGTAAATCGATACTCCTGGGTTCCCATTGTCTCGATGACATATGTTGCAATCATGGCCCCTAGTTGGGCGCATCGCTCGTGGCTCAGACCCCATGCAAGACCGGCGATAAAGCCAGATCTAAAGGAGTCGCCAACGCCTGTTGGATCGGTCTTGGATTTCTCGGCTGGACATCCAACTTGAACGAACTCCCCGCTGGCAGTTTCTACTTTTGCGCCGTGAGAGCCAAGCGTGATCACTCGGTGTTTGACCCGCTCTAAAATCTGCGCGTCGGTCCAGCCCGTTTTTTGCATAGCTAGGGCAAGCTCATACTCATTCATAAATAGGTAGGTCGCGCCGTCGATGAGGAGTTTGATCTCTTCCCCACTCATGCGGGCCATCTGTTGCGATGGATCTGCGGCAAAGGCAATCCCCATTTGGCGACAGACTTCAGAGTGGCGCAACATCGCTTCAGGATCATCGGGAGAGATAACGACCATATCGAATCGACCAGACTTATCCATAATTGGACCTAGCTCAATATTTCTAGCCTCACTCATGGCACCTGGGAAAAACGATGCAATTTGATTTAAATCATCATCAGTTGTGACCATGAAGTGAGCGGTATAAAGAGTCTCTGAAACGAGTGCATGCGATGTATCTACACCGTGGCGAGTAAGCCAGGCTTCATAATCTGGCCAATCTTTTCCAACGGCAGCAATCAAAACTGGATTAAGGCCAAGGACTCCCATGCCGAAAGCAATGTTTGCAGCACAACCACCGCGTCGAACATCCAAACTATCGACAAGAAAAGATAGCGAAACTTTTTCTAATGAGCCCGCGACTAATGAGTCAGTAAATTTTCCGTTGAAGGTCATTAAATGATCAAGACCAACCGAGCCCGCTACGCCTATTTTCATGTAGCGATCTTAGAGTGAAGAAGGGTAAATGTTAGTTAAATGAATCGCCACAGGCACATGATCCGCCTGCGTTGGGATTATCAATTGTGAACCCTTGCTTTTCAATTGTGTCTACGAAGTCGATTGATGCACCCATCAAATATGGATCACTCATCTTGTCGATGATAACTTTTACGCCGCCGAACTCGTGGACAACATCTCCATCTTGGTTGCGGTCATCGAAATAGAGTTGGTAGCGAAGTCCAGAACAGCCTCCAGGCTGGACGGCAACGCGAAGCATTAAGTCATCGCGACCCTCTTGAGCCAACAGAGCAGCTACTTTTACGGCTGCAACATCGGTTAGCTTGATGGACGTAGTTAATGAAACTGCTTGTGCCTCTGTAGTCATTTAGCGCTCTCCTCGTACTAGATGTCCTAATCCTACCCGCACTCCCCGCCTCGGGCCACCGCAACGGGCTCCAAAACTTATATAGTTAGCGCCATGACCACAGAATCTGAAGGTAAAGGCCGTCCAACTCCTAAGCGCAAAGACTCAGAGGCAAAACGTATTACCTCCTCCCTCGCCCCAGTCGTGACAAAGGACCAAAAGCGCGCAGCTAAATTAGCCGGTCGCCAAGACCGCATGGCATCTCGCACTGCGTATCTACGTGGAGATGAAAACGCGCTACCCGCCCGCGATAGAGGACCTGCCCGCCGATTTGTTCGTAACTATGTAGATTCACGTCGCTCGGTTGGCGAATATTTTCTTCCAATTATTTTTCTAGTTTTAGTCTTAACTTTGATCCCAGTTAAATCCATCCAATTAACGGCAATTGCGCTTATGTACGCAGTATTGCTTATTGCAGTTGTTGATGGAATTTTCTTGAGTCGCAAAATCCGCAAATTAGTTGCAGATAAGTTTCCGGGAACAGCAACTAAGGGCTTAGGAATGTATGCCTGGCTGCGTTCTACCCAGATGCGTCGCTTGCGCGCACCGCACCCTCAAACCAAAGTTGGCGACAAAAACTAACTAAGCGCGAGGGTTCGGCGAGATATTTTTAGCTGGATCTTTTTCAGGTAGTTTTCCAAGGGTTTTATCAATTGCTGCCATCGTTGAAGCATCTAACTTCACTCCAGCGGCTTTAACGTTTTCCTTAACCTGAGATGGCTTTGTTGCACCCATAATGGCCGACGAGACATTTGGATTCTGCAGAACCCAAGCGATAGCAAGCTGCGACATCGATAGGCCAACTTCTTGTGCGATTGGTTTTAAACCTTGCACTGCAGTGAGGACCTCTTCGCGCAGCCATCCAGAAATCATTCCGCCGCCGCCATTTTTATCGGTTGCACGCGAACCTGCTGGAGCTTTCTTGCCCGGAAGATACTTTCCGGTCAGAACACCTTGGGCCATTGGAGACCAAACAATCTGTCCTATTCCCTCTTTTGTTGAAAGCGGAACAACTTCCGCTTCGATAACGCGCCAAAGCGCTGAGTACTGAGGTTGGCTAGAAACGAAGCGGTTATACCCGCGGGCATCTTGAATTTTAAGCGCCGCTGAAATCTGAGGCGCAGTCCATTCGGAGAAGCCGATGTAGTGAACTTTTCCAGCTCGAATCAAATCATCAAATGCGCCGAGTGACTCCTCTAATGGCGTCTCAAAATCAAAGCGGTGCATCTGATACAAATCGATGTGATCGGTTTGTAGGCGCTTGAGGGATGCGTTGCATGATTCAATAATATGCTTGCGTGATAAGCCACGATCGTTTTTGCCAGTACCAGTTGGCCAATACACCTTAGTAAAAAGTTCATAGGATTCGCGGCGAACACCTTTAAGCGCTTTACCTAAAACAACTTCGGCGCGAGTACCCGCGTACACATCGGCAGTATCAAATGTGGTAATTCCTTCGTTGAGGGCGGCCTTCACGCATTTGATCGCCGCTTCGGCTTCAACTTGCGAGCCGTGAGTAATCCAGTTGCCATATGAGATTTCAGAGACATACATGCCGGTACTGCCAAGACGACGATATTCCATGTCAAAACTCTAAGACCTGCGCGCTT
Source organism: uncultured Actinomycetes bacterium (assembly GCA_903832395.1). GTDB lineage: Bacteria > Actinomycetota > Actinomycetes > Nanopelagicales > Nanopelagicaceae > Planktophila. The sequence goes on from CAILBF010000031.1 coordinate 14,322, forward strand.
AGTTGCCAACTCGAGATCAATGTGGTTTGGTACGCCTACAACTTAATAGGTTCGGCATTAGGGGAAGTTCGGTGCAATTCCGACGCTGACCCGCAACCGTAAAGGGCTCTTTTTAAAGACCCTAAGTCGGATTACCTAATAGCCAAATCAGTACGAGACAAACACCCGCCGAGGTTTGCGGGGTGTGGTCCTAGATATAAGTGGTTTTCTTACACTTCGTATTCGGTGCTACCCCTGTGGGACTCTTTCATATTCGAGAGGCTTCACTGTAATGAAATTGAAAGTTCTTTTAATATCCCTGATGATTCTGACTACCTCCGCGGTTCTCATTCCATCATCTGATGCTGCGACTAAAGGTTGGCGCTACTGGGGCTACTTCCAGACCGCCCCGGGGAAAAGCACATGGACCGCAGCAATGACTGGACCAACTGTAGATATCGCCGATGGGGCCGTGGAAGGTTGGTCATTTGTTTTTAGTAGCGATGATGTTCCATCGCAAGCTCCAAAGACAAAACCTAATTTCAAGGCTATTTGCGGCAGTACCAAAGCAGATTCCGACACAAAACGTATCGGTCTTGTTATCGAATTTGGTTCACCAATCTGGGCACCTAAAGGCGAGAAGGTTGCAAAGACAATTGTTCAGTGCCTCCGTACTGCCAAAACATCACAAGGAATTGATGTCCTTGGACAGGTTGTAAAGATACGTGCTGCAGCTTCCGGACTCATCTGCGGACTCAATGGTTTTCCGGCCAAAGAGTGTGGCGTTGAAATTCCAACTCCTGCAGCGCTATCGGCTAAGAAATAATCTGACTTAGTGTGAAAAGAATTCCGCTTCACCCGCTGACGTGGTGGCTCTGGTCATTTGCAATTGCGATTTCAATCGTGCGCGTAAATTCACCAGTCTTTGCTATCGCGTCAGTGGGTTTTGCAGGATTAGTTGTCTTTACTCAACGCGAGAACGCACCATGGGGTAAGAGCTTTGTCTGGACGATCAAAGTCGCAATCGTCATTGTGATTATTAGAACCATTATCGGCATAACAATAGGTGTGCCAATTCCAGGAACTACGCTCTTCTCTTTGCCTCGAGTACCACTTCCATCATGGATGCCAGGAATTCGAATTGGTGGCGCGGTCACCTCGGAGCGTTTGATGTCAGCGCTTTCAGAAGGTGTAATTATCTGTGCGATCATCATCATCTTTGGTGCAGCGGCCTCACTGACCAGCCCTCACCATTTATTACGAGTACTACCTATATATATGTATGAGTTCGGTGTATCCGTAGTAATTGCAACATCTGTTGTGCCCCAATTAGTTACAAGTGTGGCAAGAATCAGACAGGCGCAACGTTTGAGGGGACAGAATACGAAGGGTTTTGCCTCTTATCGACGCGTGGCAATTCCATTACTTGAGGAGGCGCTAGCTAGATCTTTGGACTTAGCCGCGGCTATGGATGCACGCGGTTATGGCGTGAGTCGAAAGCGAAGTAGATATCGGCCAATCAACTGGCGAGCTCTCGATACTGCAGTAGTTCTCTCTGGCTTAGTAGTTATGGGGCTATCGTGATTAAGTTTTCGAACGTCTCACTGATCTATCCGAACTCAACGACTACGGTCATCGAAGACCTCACTCTTGAAATTGGCGAAGGCGAATTAGTTTTAGTTATCGGGCCAACGGGTTCGGGTAAATCATCGCTACTGCGATTAATTAACGGTCTCGTCCCCCACCATACTGGCGGCATTTTGGCTGGAAACATAAGCGTTAATGGATTATCAACGCGCGAAGTGAAACCTGGCGGTTTAGCCCACTTAATTGGAATCGTTGGACAAAATCCCGCTAACGGTTTTGTTGCAGATACCGTTGAAGAAGAGTTGGCCTTTGCTATGGAGGCGCTCAATCTGCCCAATGAGACCATGCGCAAGCGCGTCGAAGAGGTTCTGGACGTAATGTCATTGGCGCCACTTAGATCGCGCACAATCGCAACGTTGAGTGGCGGGGAGCAACAGCGCGTTGCAATTGCTAGCGCGCTTGTTATGCACCCCAAAGTTTTAGTTCTAGATGAACCTACGAGTGCCTTAGATCCTATCGCCGCCGAAGAAGTCTTATCAATCCTGCACCGTTTAGTTCATGATTTAAGTCTTACGATAATAATTGCCGAACATAAATTAGAGCGCGTGATCGGCTTTGCCGATCGAATTCTTTACATCAACGGCGATGGTACGAGCTCTATTGGAACTCCTGAAGCGATCATGAAAAACTCAAGTATCGCCCCTCCAATCGTTCATTTAGCTAGAGCTTTGGGGTTAGAGGAAGTGGGGTTATCGGTACGTGATATGCGTCGAAAGACTGCAAAGTTACGTGAATCAACCCAACTCACCGAAAGACCCATGACCCCGGTAAGTGCCCGACCAGTCATTGAAGTTTCAAAATTGGGCGTTGCATATGGCACAAAGTTAGCTTTGAATTCAATAACTACTACCGTCTTTGATAATGAAATCGTGGCCATCATGGGTCGAAACGGCGCCGGAAAAACCTCACTCCTAAAAGCGATTGCTGGAGTTAACGGTGCACAAAGCGGATCGGTAACCGTTCATTCTCTTCTTACAAAAGATTTACAGAGCAAGTTACGCCGCGAAACGATTGGTTATATTCCGCAAGAGCCAAGTGACCTGTTGTACTCCCAGAGTGTTGAAAAAGAGTGCGAACAAGCCGATAAGGACAACCAAGTCGCTGCCGGAACAACATTTTCTCTACTCAATGAATTAGTTCCAGGAATCTCATTACATACCCATCCCCGTGATCTATCTGAGGGTCAACGTCTAGGTTTAGCTTTAAGCGTCGTCCTGTCAGCTAATCCGAAGGTTCTCATTCTTGATGAACCTACGCGCGGTTTGGATTATGAAGCCAAGAGGTCTCTCACTCGAATTCTCCTTGAGTTCGCCACCGTCTTTAATCGAGCGGTAGTCCTTGCGACTCATGACGTGGAGCTCGTTGCCGAACTTGCAACGCGTGTTATTTTTATTGCCGACGGAGATATCGTCGCCGATGGTCCAACAATCGATGTACTGCTCTCATCTCCAGCCTTTGCTCCGCAAGTAGCTAAAATCATGTCGCCACAACCTTGGTTGACGGTGAGCGATGTAGTAACCGCGCTTGATGAAAAATCGCCATGAAGCTGACCGGTGATGTAGTTAGATTTTCAAAGCGCAATGCCTTTGTTTTGAGCCTCACATCTATAGCTAGTATTGCCGGTTTCATTTGGCCTTTTCTATTTACGGGAACCAAACTCCCCCACCTTCAAGTATTTTTCATGATTGCTGTTGCGCTAGCTTTTTTGCTCACGGCCATTGAGATTTCAAACTCATCTCTTGATGCAAAATCGATTGCTCTCCTTGGCGTTCTTGCCGCATTAATTGCTGCGCTTCGCCCACTTGGAGCTGGCGCTGTTGGAATTGAACCGATGTGGTTCCTGCTCATTTTATGTGCCCGTGTGTTTGGCCCATCATTCGGTTTTCTTCTTGGAATGATTTCGGTTTTTGTTTCAGCTCTTCTAACTGGCGGTCTCGGTCCGTGGTTGGGTTACCAAGTTTTTGCTGCAGCATGGATTGGTCTCCTAGCCGGCCTACTCCCCGGGCGTGCAACGTTGCGCGGTAAAAAGGAAATCGCTTTACTCGCACTCTTTGGCGTTATCGCCGCCGAAATCTTTGGAATTTTAATGGATCTGCAGTTTTGGCCATGGGCACTAGGTGGGCAGACCCAACTTTCATACTCTACCAACGCTTCGTTGCATGAAAATATCGGACACTTTTTTACTTTTCACTTTCTCAGCGCAATGGCGTGGGATGTGCCTCGCGCTTTGTTTACTGCTGGATTAATTATTGTTGCGGGCAGTCCAGTTCTACATGCACTGCGACGCGCCTATGTTCGAGCTGCGTTCTTGACGCCGATTGAATTTATCGAACGTGAGAAGGAACAAACGGCAGTTTAACTACTTCACACAAACTATCGCGTCCGCGCACATCGATAGTCAGCTGATCGCCGACTTTCACCGAAGAGTTAAGCAGGGCAAGACCAATACCGACTTTCAATGTTGGTGAAAAAGTGCCACTGGTAACTTCACCTAAAATCTCGCCAGCTGCATTCTTTACTTCCATATGCCCACGTGGGATTCCACGGTCAAGGGATTTAATTGCAACGCTACGGCGTGCAGGTTTATTTGCTTTCTCGGCACGCAATACGTCACTTCCAATAAATCCAGGTTTATCCCAGCCGATAGCCCACGACGCACTCGCTTGCACGGGCGTAATATCGAGGGAGAGTTCGTGGCCATGCAATGGGTAACCCATTTCAGTGCGCAACGTATCGCGAGCACCTAAACCGCACACCAAGCCACCAAGTGGTTCCATCGCAGCAACTAGTGCGTCCCAGACGCGCGAGGCGTCGGCAACTTTAGGCAAGAGTTCGTAACCGAGTTCGCCTGTATAGCCAGTGCGACAGAGAATTACTTCAGCGCCTCCGATTACAACATGTGAAAAAGCCATGTAATCAATATCAGTATTAATACCCAGTGACTGCATTACTTGTGGTGCTAGCGGACCTTGAACCGCCAGTACTGCAAATTCATTATGTAGATTGGTGACAACAATGTTGGCGGGTGTGTGCGATTGCAAGACCGCAACGACATCACTGGTATTAGATGCATTTGGAACTAAGAAAATATTATCTGACGAATTTCGATATGCGATCAGATCATCAATCACTCCGCCTTCGGGAGTACATAGCAATGTGTATTGAGCCGATCCATCATCGATTCGATTGAGATCGTTAGTAAACATGGTGTTGAGGAAATCCAGCGCCCCATCGCCAATAACAGAAGCCTTACCAAGGTGAGAGACATCAAAAATTCCTACGCGCTCACGCACAGCCGTATGTTCAGCGAGCACGCCACCGCCCGGATACTCAATGGGCATTAACCAGCCACCAAAATCGGCCATCTTTGCATTGCGGGCTAGGTGCTTGTCATTGAGCGGAGAAGTCTTCATTGTGCAAACCTACCAATACATCCAATACGCTGGTCCCATGAGCACACTCAAAATCTCCGATGGCGTCCTTAAAGATGAGGTTCTAGTTTTAGGTTTGGCGATGACAAATACAAAGGGTGGAATCGCCATTGAATCTGGTGATTTAGCCTTGGATTCCAAAGCAATTCTGGCATCGCTCGTTGATATGGGCGCAACAGGAGCTGCCGATGAAGTAGTCAAGATTCCTGGAAGCGCAGTTCGGATGATGGTCTTTACCGGTCTCGGCAAAAAAACAAATGCCTACTCTCATGAAGTTTTGCGTCGAGCAGCTGGCGCCGCATCCCGATCTCTTGCCGGAACAAGTGGTGCAACTTTTGCCCTACCAACTGGCAGCCTTGAAAACGTTAGCGCAGTTGCCGAAGGCGCGGCACTCGGGGCATATGTTTTTAGCGAGTTCCGTGGCTCTTCCAAAGGCGACCATAAACCAGCTTTGAAAACCATTACTGTTTTTAGTGACCTCGCCTCCAATGCAGAGGCTAAAACAAGAATTACTCGTGCAAAAATTATCGCTGATTACACATTTCTAGTTCGCGATTTAATTAATACCCCTCCTTCCCATTTAACTCCAGACACTTTCACTAAGAAATTATCTGCTGCCTTTAAAGCTGTAGGTGGTGCTCAAGCTGGTTTGAAAATTTCTATCCTGGATGAAAAACAACTTAAGAGCCAAGGTTTCGGTGGAATCATCGGCGTCGGCCAAGGTTCTGCCAACCCTCCCCGTCTTTTACATATTTCATACACACCTAAAGGCGTAGCTAAGAAGCGATTCGCTTTTGTTGGCAAAGGCATTACTTTCGATACTGGTGGTTTAAATCTCAAACCCGGCCTTGGTATGGAGGCAATGAAGTCAGATATGAGTGGAGCCGCTGCAGTATGTGCGGCAACACTGGCAATTGCCGAAATGAAATTGCCGATCGCAATTGAGACATGGGCGCCATTGGCAGAGAACATGCCAAGTGATACGGCCACTCGTCCGAGCGACATCATTACTATCTACGGCGGAAAAACGATTGAAGTTTTAAATCCAGATGCCGAAGGGCGATTAGTTCTAGCCGATGGTTTAGTGAAGGCCCAAGCCAGCAAGTTCAAACTCGATGGAATTATCGATGTTGCCACATTAACTGGCGCCCAGGTAATTGCACTCGGTACACGAACAAGTGCGGTCATGACCAACAACGAAGATTTCCGCGACGCCTTTTTAGAGGCAAGTGCTAAAAGTGGCGAGCAGTTCTGGCCAATGCCGCTTCCACAAGAGCTTCGTGCCTCCCTTGACTCTCCCGTTGCCGATATGGCCAATATAGGAGAAAAGAATGGTGGCATGTTGGTTGCCGGACTTTTCTTGCGAGAGTTTATAAATCCAGAACTTCCATGGCTGCACTTAGATATCGCTGGGCCCGCATTTAATACGGGCAAAGCCCATGGCTACACTCCAGTTGGAGGAAGCGGAATAGCCCTTCGCTCTCTCATTACCTTGATAGAAGGCGCCTAAAAACTGGCATTGGGCGATTTCGCGCTCAGTACGGCAAGATAGAGCCCTGCAGATTATTGCTAACGAAAGAATGAGGTTAACGGGTGCCAGAGTTTGATCTAGTCATCGTTGGTGGCGGTAGTGGCGGGTATGCCTGCGCACTTCGAAGCGCCCAGCTTGGAAAAAGCGTTGTACTCATCGAGCAGGACAAAGTAGGCGGCACCTGTCTTCATAAAGGATGCATCCCGACTAAAGCACTTTTGCACGCAGCCGAGATTGCAGATGGCGCCCGTGAAGGCGCACGTTTTGGCGTCAAATCCACTTTCGATGGAATCGATATGACTGGCGTTAACTCATATAAAGATGGAGTTGTCTCTCGCCTGCATAAAGGTTTACAAGGCTTGGTTAAATCCCGTGCCATTACATATGTTGAGGGACATGGAAAATTAGTTTCGAAAAATACGGTTGAAGTTAATGGCGAGCTTTACGTCGGCAAGAATATTGTTCTAGCTACGGGTTCATATGCAAAAACTTTGCCCGGCCTTGAAATCGATGGCAAGCAAATCATCACTTCTGACCACGGCACAAAATTAGACTATGTTCCTAAGAGCGTCATCGTTTTAGGTGGCGGAGTTATTGGCTGTGAATTTGCATCAGTCTGGAAATCATTTGGTGCCGAAGTCACCATCATCGAGGGTCTGCCACATTTGATTGCCTTGGAAGATGAATCCTCAAGCAAGCAGTTAGAGCGCGCATTTAGAAAGCGCGGCATCAACTTTGAACTAGGTACATTCTTCAAATCTGTCTCCAAGAACAATGACGGCGTCACCGTCACTTTGGAAGATGGGAAGAGCTTTACCGCCGAAATCCTTATGGTCTCTGTCGGCCGTGGACCAGTTTCAGCAAACCTTGGCTATGAAGAGGCTGGCATCACGATGGACCGCGGCTATGTACTCGTCGATAACAAGTGCCGTACTAATGTTCCTGGGATTTGGGCAGTTGGAGATTTAATTCCTACTTTGCAACTTGCCCACGTTGGTTTTGCTGAAGGCATGCTCGTAGCTGAAGAGATTGCTGGATTAAATCCACGCCCAATTAACTACGATGGAATTCCACGCGTTACATACTCTGATCCTGAGGTTGCATCGGTTGGTCTGACTACAGCTGAGGCTAAAAAGCGCGGCCATGACGTCATCGAATTAAGTTATGACTTAGCCGGAAATGGTAAAGCTCAGATTCTCAATACTGCTGGATCAATTAAGTTGATTGCGGAAAAAGATGGTCCAATTCTTGGAGTTCATATGGTCGGTGCCCGCGTCGGCGAACTACTTGCAGAAGCGGAATTAATCTTTAACTGGGAGGCACGTGCAGTTGACGTTGCATCTTTGATTCACGCCCACCCAACGCTGTCAGAAGCAATGGGTGAAGCGCATATGGCACTTGCAGGCAAACCGCTTCACGCACACGGATAATCAAGGAGAATAGACATATGACATTTTCATTAACGATGCCAGCTCTCGGTGAGAGCGTGACTGAAGGTACTGTTACGCGCTGGCTCAAAGCCGAAGGCGATCACGTCAATGTCGATGAACCACTTCTTGAAGTATCAACAGACAAAGTAGATACTGAAATTCCATCACCGGTGTCAGGAACGCTCACTAAAATTGTTGTTCAAATAGATCAAACCGTTGCAGTCGGTGCCGAACTCGCAGTAATTGCAGACGGCATGTCCGCTCCTGCCCCTACTCCAGTTCCAACTGCTCCAGTAATTGTTGCGGCTCCAACTCCTGCTGTGTCCGAGGTTCCAGCACAAGTTGCACCAACAGCTCCTGCAGTTGGCGTCGGAACCGTTATTACTATGCCGGCCCTTGGCGAAAGTGTCAGTGAAGGTACCGTCACGCGTTGGTTGAAAAACGTTGGCGATTCTGTCGCAGTTGATGAAGCTCTCCTAGAAGTCTCAACAGATAAAGTTGATACTGAGATTCCATCTCCCGTTGCGGGAGTTTTATTAGCAATCGATGTTCCTATCGATACAACAGTTGCCGTCGGTGCACGTCTAGCTTTAATCGGTGCAAGTGCAGGTGCATCTGCACCAGTTCCTACGGCGCCAGTTCCTACTCCACCTGTTGTGTCCGCGCCCGTTGTGTCCGAACCCGTTGTGTCCGAACCATTAGCAAAGCTCGCTGTGTCCGAGGTTCCAGCTCAAGTTGTACAAACAGTTGCAGCGCCTATTACACAACCCATGGATGCTTACGTCACTCCCCTAGTTCGCAAACTTGCCAATGATCTTGGAGTCAATCTCTCCCTCGTAAAGGGAACTGGCGTTGGCGGTCGTATTCGCCGTGAAGATGTAGAGGCTCTATCGAAGCCAGTGGCACCAGTTGTTGCACCTCAAGTTGTTTCAACGCCACCATCTGCTCCGCGTACGGCTTCACCAGTTGCAGTATCGCCACTTCGCGGAACAACTGTGACGATGTCACGTCTGCGTAAAGTTATTGCAGCGCGCATGGTTGAATCCCTTCAAGTAAGTGCCCAGTTAACTACGGTCGTCGAAGTTGACGTTACTAAAGTTGCGCGTTTGCGTGATCGTGCCAAAGCAACATTTGAAGCCCGAGAAGGCGTCAAGCTCTCATTCCTTCCTTTCTTTGCCGTTTCAGTATGCGAAGCATTGAAGCAGCACCCAGTTCTTAACTCATCGGTTGAAGGTGATCAGATTACTTATCACGGCACTGAGCACTTAGGTATCGCCGTAGATACTGAGCGCGGTTTACTTGTTCCAGTAATCTCAAATGCTGGTGACTTAAATATGGGTGGCATTGCTCGAAAGATTGCAGATCTTGCCGCTCGTACGCGTGATAATAAAGTTACCCCTGATGAACTTGGCGGTGGAACTTTCACTCTTACTAATACTGGAAGTCGCGGCGCGCTATTTGATACACCGATTATTAATCAACCCCAGGTTGCAATCTTGGGTCTTGGCGCAATCGTGAAGCGCCCTATGGTCGTTCGTGGTGAAGATGGCGGAGAGACAATCGCAATTCGCTCAATGGTTTATTTAGCTCTCTCCTATGATCACCGTGTTGTAGATGGCGCCGATGCAGCACGCTTCTTGGTAACGCTTAAAGAGCGCCTTGAGGGTGGAGCTTTCGAATCTGATTTAGGGCTTTAATTCCGTGCGCCTTCCAGAACGTATTGCTATTACAGGCTCGTCCGGATTAATCGGTACTGCACTCGTTGGCCATTTAAAATCTGAAGGTCACACTGTTCAACGCTTAGTTCGCCGAGCCCCCATTGCCGTTGATGAAGTTACTTGGGATCCTCAAACTGGTTACGTTGACTTAACCGCACTTGAAGGCGTTGATGCAGTCATTCATTTAGCGGGCGCACCGGTCGATGGAAAACGGTGGACTAAGAAATATAAGGCCGAGATTCTCAATTCTCGCTTAATGGGCACCAGCACGATTGCCAAGGCAGTAGCTACGGTAAAACCATCTGTATTTATTTCGGCAAGTGCCATGGGCTGGTACGGGGAAAGCGGCAATCGCGCCGTTGTTGAAAGTGATCGCGTAGGTGATGATTTTCTAGCTGCCGTCTGTCGCGAGTGGGAAGCTGCAGCTGATTTAGCCGGGGATGTACGCACAGTAAAACTTCGTACCGGTTTAGTTCTAGATCCAACTGGCGGGGCGCTTGGGAAAATGCTGCCTCTGTTTCGATTAGGTTTTGGTGGAAAACTTGGAAGTGGAAAGCA
>CAILBF010000032.1 GCA_903832395.1 uncultured Actinomycetes bacterium
GCAACGCGTTTTGTTCATGAATCAAAGGCCGAAGGAAATCGTGCTTATGATATTCCTGGAGTAATTACCGCAACTGCTGGTCTATTTTCTCTTACATATGGCTTTAACCAAGCCGCTACTTCGGGTTGGGCAGATGGCCACACTCTTGGTTTCTTGGGCGCAGCCGTGGTACTTCTTATTACTTTCGTCATGATTGAAAAGAGAGTTGCAAATCCAATGTTGCCACTTCGCGTGGTAACCGATCGCAATCGTGGTGGCTCATACCTGGGCTCGCTGGTTGTGGGTGCAGGACTCTTTTCAATGTTCCTATTTTTAGGTCTCTACCTGCAAGTAATTCTTGGATACTCGCCTTTGAAATCTGGTTTTGCGTTCTTGCCGTTCACAGCTGGCATTATCGTCTTTGCTGGAATTGCATCACAGTTACTTCCAAAAGTTGGTCCAAAGCCTTTGATGATTCCTGGGCTGATTGCTTCAAGTCTTGGCCTGCTCCTTCTTGCGAGAATTACTCCTGATACCTCTTATGCCAGCCATGTTCTTCCATCGCTTTTGGTTATGTCTAGTGGAATGGCACTTGTCTTTATTCCTCTTACATCCACATCGTTACACAATGTCAGTAACCATGACACTGGCGTAGCAAGTGCAATGGTCAATACCAGTCAGCAGATTGGTGGATCTTTGGGTACAGCATTACTTAATACCGTTGCCGCAACTGCAACTGCAGCATTTGCAACTGCGCATTCCTCACTTGGAAAAAATGCTCATTTATATGCGATGACCCATGGATTTACCGTGGCATTTAAAGTCAGCGCTGGGCTGCTATTTCTTGGTGCTGTGGTCTTGTTCTTCTTTATCAATATCGGAAAAGATGCCGTCGTTGAAACAGAGGGTGTGTTAACTCACTAACTTAACTAGTTGGTTGTCCAAGGTGGCCAAGTAGAAGCTCTCGTACGCGAGCAGCATCTGCTTGGCCCTTTGTCTCTTTCATGACTGCGCCGATCAGGGCACCAGCTGCAGGTAAATGACCATTGCGGATTTTTTCGGCAGTCTCTGGCTGTTCAGCACATACCTTTTCGATTGCCGCCATCAGCGCGCCATCATCATTGACGACTTTAATTCCACGGGCGGCGATAACCGCTGCAGGCTTTCCTTCACCGGCGATAACGCCTTCAATTACTTGTCGCGCTAACTTATCGGTGAGCTCACCAGTGCTAACTAGTGCCACAATTTCTGCAACATCGGCGGGCGTGATATTTAATTCGGCGATAGCGACATCTTTGTCATTTGCAATACGTGAGATCTCTCCAAGCCACCAACTGCGAGCCTTAGTTGGATCTGCACCAGCAGTAACGGTAGCTTCAACGATATTTAAAACATCGGCGTTAATCATCGCCGCCATTTCCTTATCGGGAACGGCCCATGCCTCTTGCAGACGCTTGCGGTGAATCGATGGTCGCTCAGGTAGGCTCGCGCGCAGAGTTTCAATCCATGCAGCATCTGGTGCAACTGGAACTAAATCTGGCTCTGGGAAATAACGATAATCCTCAGCCTGCTCTTTTGAGCGGCCAGATCTAGTTAACCCTGACTCCTCTTGGAAGTGACGAGTCTCTTGAACAACTCGCTCACCCTTATTTAATAACTCAGCATGGCGAATCATTTCACCGCGAATCGCGCGTTCAACTGAGCGAAGTGAGTTAACATTTTTAGTCTCACTGCGAGTTCCAAGGGTTTCGGCACCGATTAAGCGAAGTGATACGTTGGCATCGCAGCGAAGAGAACCCTGCTCCATCTTTACATCGCTAACGCCCAATGAGCGCAAAATATCGCGAAGCTCAGCGACATAAGCCTTTGCAACCTCTGGCGCATATTTACCAGTACCCGGAACAATCTTGGTAACGATTTCAACTAATGGAATCCCAGCACGGTTGTAGTCGAGGAGTGAATATTCGGCGCCATGAATTCGACCCGTTGCACCACCTACGTGAAGTGATTTACCTGTGTCCTCTTCCATGTGAACGCGTTCTACTTCAATGCGAAAACTCTTAGGACCCTCATCGGTTTCAATTTCAACATCGACATAGCCATTGACGCAGATTGGTTCGTCATACTGCGAAATTTGAAAGTTCTTAGGCATATCTGGGTAGAAATAATTTTTGCGGGCAAAGCGGCTAAAAGGCGCAATCGAGCAGTTAAGGGCTAAACCGATTTTAATCGTCGACTCGATCGCCTTTTCATTAACCGTTGGAAGTGCACCGGGTAGGGCTAAACACACTGGACACGTTTGGGTATTTGGTTCGCCACCAAATATTGTGCTGCAGCCACAGAACATCTTTGACTGCGTATTTAACTCAACGTGTACTTCTAGGCCCAGAACGGGTTCGTACTTTGCAATCACATCATCGTATGTAAGCGCCATTTATTTCACGACCAATGCTGGTGCCATTGAAAGCAAAGGCGCGCCCCACTTAGTTAGCAGAGCCGCTTCAAGGGCCGCTCCCACTAAGTACATGCGCTGGTCTTGCATTGCAGGTGCCATGATCTGGAAACCAACGGGTAAACCATCCTCAGGAGCTAAACCTGCAGGTAGTGACATTCCGCCAATTCCAGCCATGTTCACTGGGATTGTTGCGATGTCATTTAAATACATAGCAATCGGATCATCGGATTTTTCACCGATTTTAAAGGCCGTTGTTGGGCACGTTGGCGAGACCATGACGTCGCACTTTTCAAAGGCCTTATTGAAATCTTGCGTAATAAGTGTGCGGACTTTTTGCGCACTTCCATAATAGGCATCGTAATAACCCGACGAGAGTGCATACGTTCCCAGAATGATTCGACGCTTAACTTCGCGACCAAAACCAACTTCGCGCGTTAAATTCATAACTGATTCAGCCGATGCGCCATCAACATCGCCAACGCGAAGGCCATAACGCATCGCATCAAAGCGGGCTAAGTTAGATGAGCACTCAGATGGTGCGATCAAATAGTAAGCGGCTAAAGCGTATTCAAAGTTAGGGGCAGAGACTTCAACAATTTCGGCACCTGCTGCAGCTAGAAGTTCCAATGACTCTTCAAAGCGTGTGCGAACGCCGCTTTGATAACCATCGCCATTTAACTCTTTGACTACGCCTATCTTCATGCCCTTTACATCGCCAGACTTTGCCGCCTTAACAACCGCTGGCACGGGTGCATTAATACTTGTTGAATCCTTTGGATCATGTCCGGCAATAGCTTCATGCAAAAGCGCGGCATCTAACACTGTGCGCGCGCAAGGTCCGGCTTGATCAAGGGAAGATGAAAACGCAATCAGGCCAAAACGCGAAACTCCACCGTACGTAGGCTTAACACCTACAGTTCCAGTAACGGCAGCGGGTTGGCGAATTGATCCGCCAGTATCCGTACCAATAGCAAGCGGTGCTTCAAAAGCAGCAAGGGCTGCCGATGATCCGCCGCCAGAGCCGCCAGGGATTCGCGTTAAATCCCATGGGTTATGCGTTGGGCCGTACGCAGAGTTTTCAGTTGATGAGCCCATTGCAAACTCATCCATATTTGTCTTACCTAAAATAACTATTCCGTTATTTTTTAAATTCGTAACAACTGTTGAGTCATAAGGTGGTCGCCAACCTTCTAGAATTTTTGAACCCGCAGTTGTAGGTACACCCTTTTGCGTCATAACATCTTTAAGGGCAAGCGGTACGCCGGCAAGGGGTGAGAGTTTTTCACCAGCTGCGCGCTTAGCATCAACTGCGCGGGCCTGTTCTAATGCACCTTCGGTATTAACAAAAAGGAATGCATGTACATCGGTATCAACGGCTGCGATGCGATCTAAGTGTGCTTGTGTTAATGCGACCGAACTTGTTTCACCGGCAACTAACTTTGCCGCCATTTCGGCCGCTGATAAATGAATCATGCTTCCTCACCCAAAATCTGTGGAACGCGAAAACGTGACTCCTCTTGCGCAGGTGCGCCTGATAAAGCTTCATCTGGAGTGAGTGAGGGAACAACAACATCGGGGCGGAAAACATTACGTAGCGGAAGTGGATGCGACGTCGGTTCTACATCGGCGCCGGCAACTTCCTGAACACGAGCAACGGCATCCAAAATGACCGTGAATTCATTGGCGAGACTGACTAACTCTTCTTCGCTCATTTCAATGCGAGCAAGACGTGCAAGATTTGCGACATCATCGCGTGAAAGGCTGCTCATGGGTGTGGAGTCTAATTAATCCGCGCACTAACTGCGAATCTGACCATCTCCTGTAACAATCCACGTAGTTGTAGTCATTGCCTCTAAGCCCATTGGCCCACGAGCATGCAGTTTTTGATTTGAAATGCCGATTTCAGCGCCAAATCCCATCTGCTCTCCATCGGTAAATCGAGTGGATGTATTGACCATTACGGCTGCGCAATCACTCAAAGCGATGAAACGAGCGGCATTGTCCTTGTTCTCAGTCACGATTGCTTCGGTGTGCTGGGTGCCGAATTTCGCGATGTGATCGCTGGCGGCATCCACTGAATCAACTATGCCAACGTTCATTTCAAGCGTGCCGTACTCAGTCGACCAATTCTCATCCGTTGCAAGACTTACTGGAATTCCCTGAGCTAGTTTGAGTGTGGCCGAATCAGCATGCAGAATCACGCCCGCTTCATGCAGAGCGGCAAGGGCAATAGGTATGAACTTTTCGGCAATATTTTTGTGTACCAGAAGTGTCTCTGCGGCATTACAAACACTTGGGCGTTGAACTTTCGAGTTGATAATAATTGGTAGCGCCTTTGAGAGATCGGCAAACTCATCGATAAATACGTGGCAGACACCTGCGCCAGTTTCAATTGTAGGAACTGTGGATTCATCTACGACCATACGAATAAGGGAGGCACTACCCCGTGGAATCACCAGATCTACTTTCCCACGAGCATGTAACAGCGCTTTAACGGTTTCACGGTCATCAGATGGCACTAATTGAATGACATCGGGTGAAATCTTTGTGGTCTTTAGAGCATCTCGCATGACAGTAACGAGAACTTGATTGCTCTCTTGTGCGCTGGAAGATCCGCGGAGCAACGCCGCATTTCCTGACATTAATAAAATAACGGCAGCATCAACGGTGACATTTGGTCGTGCCTCATAGACCATTCCAATTACACCGAAGGGCACCGTAATCTGTTTGAGTTCGATTCCATTTGGTAATACTGACTGGCGAAGAATCTTGCCGAGTGGATCTTCAAGAGCGCCAACTTGGCGCGCACCATCGGCAATCCCCTTTACTCGCTCTGGAGTTAATAGCAATCGATCGAGAAGCGACGCGTTGAGTTCGGATTTACGCCCGCGCTCCATATCTTTCTCGTTAGCGAGAATAATTTCGGCACTTCGAAATTCGATTGCATCGGCAATAGTAAATAGCGCCGCTTTTCGCTCTGCTGAAGAGGTAACACTCAAGGTGCGGGCGGCA
>CAILBF010000033.1 GCA_903832395.1 uncultured Actinomycetes bacterium
AATGGATCCAGATCGCGACATCATGATTTATATCAACTCACCTGGCGGATCATTTACTGCGCTCACTGCAATTTATGACACCATGCAGTTTGTACGCCCAGATATCAGCACAATCTGCTTGGGCCAGGCTGCATCTGCCGCAGCCGTCATCCTTGCCGGAGGCGCTAAAGGCAAGCGTTATGCACTCGAGCATTCACGTATTTTGATTCACCAACCTTCATCTGAAGGTGGCGGACAGGCCTCTGATGTCGAGATTCAGGCTAAAGAGATTGCACGTATTGCGCGTTTGCAAGAAGAGCTTCTTGCGCGTCACGTTGTTAAATCTGCGACTGAAATCGAAAAAGATATCGAACGTGACAAGATTTTAACTGCGGCAGAAGCCGTTGAATATGGAATCATCGATCAAGTATTGGCCTCACGTAAGGCTAAAGCAGTCAAGTAATATTTAGGCATGAAGCTATTTGAGGCGGGCTCCCTTTGGTCCTATAAGGGATACCGTCTCTTTTGGTTTAACACCACAATATTTGTTCTTGGTGCATCTGCATTCCCCATCGCACTTGCTGTTACAGTGCTGGATGCAGGTGGCAGTGCGACAACCCTTGGATTAATTCTTGGCGCGCGAGTTTTATCTGGAGTCGTTTTCGCACCTTTTGCTGGCGTCTGGGCAGATCGATTGCCACGAAGAAAAGTAATGATCACAGCAGATTTATTTCGTGCCTTTATCGTCTTTGGAATGGTCTTTATCTCAGCGCCGCAACTTCCACATGTTTTACTAGCCCTAGCTGTTTTTTTAATGGGAATCGGTGATGCCTTTGGAGCGGCATCGGCCGGTGCAATACTGCCCTCACTTTTACCCGAAGATAAGTTACCAGCCGGAAATGTCGCCCGCGGAATCGTAGTGAGGACGTCGACCATAGTGGGGCCGGGTATAGGCGGTTTATCTGTATTTTTAATCGGCGGTCGTTTTACTTTTCTCTTTACTGCCTTCGCCTTTGCTGCAGGAACCTATTTCCTTTCGAAAATTAAAGAAGATATTAACTCAGATAAAAAACCACGCGAGCCTTTTATGGTTGAAATGCGCGAAGGTATGCGCACAGTTCTAGATATTCCATGGATTGGCGCCATGATTGCAATGGCATCGATTCAATTAATGGTGGTTATTGCTGCTGAGGAGGTTCTTTTACCTGTCATTACAAGACGAGAGTTTGGATCCAACTCTACTTTTGCGCTTTCGGCCGCAGCATTTTCATTGGGTGGAATTATCTCAGCCATTGCAAGCGTCAAACTAAAAGTAAAGCATCAAGGAAGGTTTTCGGTTCTTGTCTGGATTCTATTAATTATCGCTCCGCTCTCATTGGCTTTTCCAATTTCACAATCATTTGTCGTCATCGCTTATCTACTGGCTGGCTTATCTGTGGGACCGTGGGAGGCTTTCTGGAATGCTGCGGTTCAACGCGAAGTTCCGCGCGAATTGCAGGGACGCGTATTTAGCATTGATCAAATGGGTACTGCAGGTTTGATGCCCCTTGGCATGGCCCTTGTGGGTCCAGCAGTAAACCTCTTCGGGGAAAAGCCATTGCTCATCGGGGCATCGATATTTCATGTCATTATCTGCTTGGTTGTCTTGCTAGTGCCAGGTGTTAAAGATATGAAAATGCCACAAAAAGAGCGCTGATTATTCTTACGGCGAACAATCTCGAGCCTAAATTACGAAGCGAAAAAAGCTCTAAGAATCTAAACTTGGGTCATGACAAGAATCGGTGAAACTAGCGACCTGCTCAAGTGTTCCTTCTGCGGTAAAACTCAGAAGCAGGTTAAGAAACTCATTGCCGGTCCTGGCGTTTACATTTGCGATGAGTGCATCGAACTCTGTAATGAAATCATCGTTGAAGAGCTTTCCGAAGCATCTTCACTTGGTTTAGCCGAACTTCCAAAGCCACAAGAGATATTTGAATTCCTAGATCAATATGTCATTGGTCAAGATCGCGCTAAGAAATCGCTCTCAGTTGCGGTGTACAACCATTACAAGCGCGTTCAAGGCGGACATCGTGAAGACTCAATCGAATTAGCAAAATCAAATATTTTATTACTCGGTCCAACTGGTTGCGGTAAAACGCTAATGGCCCAGACATTGGCACGCATGCTCAATGTGCCTTTTGCAATCGCGGATGCGACAGCACTTACCGAAGCGGGCTATGTCGGTGAAGATGTTGAAAATATTTTGCTTAAACTTTTACAGGCCGCAGATTACGATGTTAAAAAAGCTGAAACTGGAATTATCTATATTGATGAGATTGATAAAGTTGCCCGCAAGTCAGAGAATCCGTCAATCACACGCGATGTCTCTGGTGAAGGTGTCCAACAAGCGCTACTGAAAATTCTTGAAGGAACTGTTGCATCGGTTCCACCACAGGGTGGTCGCAAACATCCGCATCAGGAGTTCATTCAAATCGATACGACAAACGTTCTATTCATTGTCGGCGGTGCTTTCTCTGGCCTCGAAAAGATTATTGAATCACGCAGCGGTAAAGCTGGCGTCGGCTTCAACGCGACGCTCCAGGATGCCTCAGTTAAGAATCGCAGAGATATCTTTGCCGATGTCATGCCTGAAGATTTACTCAAATTTGGAATGATTCCTGAATTCATTGGGCGTCTTCCAGTTCTCACAAGTGTTGAGAATTTGGATAAGACGGCGTTAATGCAGATTTTAACGGAGCCAAAGAATGCACTCGTTAAGCAGTACCAACGTCTCTTTGATCTCGATCATGTCGAACTCGAATTTTCAGTCGAAGCCCTCGATGCGATTGCAGATTTGGCATTAATTCGTGGAACTGGCGCCCGTGGCTTGCGTGCGATTATGGAGTCCGTCCTTCTCTCTGTGATGTATGACGTACCTAGCCGCAGCGATATTGCAAAGGTCTTGGTCACGAAAGATTGCATCGAAACTGGCGCACAACCTGAATTCATCCTCCATACTGGCGATATTCCAAAGCGCTCCCGTGGGCAAAAGGGTCAAGAGGAGAAGAGCGCGTAATCTAGACTGCTCCCTATGTCAGACGAGCTAGCTTCCAGCTTTTCACCAGCTGAAATTGAAGCACCCCTGTATGAAAAATGGGTAGCCGCTGGATATTTCACGGCAGATGCAACATCAACTAAGCCGCCGTTCACAATTGTTATTCCACCACCAAACGTCACGGGCTCACTGCATATTGGTCACGCCTTAGATCACACTCTGCAAGACACCCTTGTTCGTATGAAACGCATGAAGGGTTTCGAAGCGCTGTGGTTACCAGGAATGGATCACGCTGGAATTGCAACACAAAACGTTGTTGAAAAACAGTTAGCCGCCCAAGGCATTACGCGCCACGATGTAGGGCGCGAGGCCTTTGTTAAAAAAGTTTGGGAGTGGAAGGCCGAATCTGGCGGTGCAATTCTCGATCAAATGCGCCGCTTAGGCGATAGCGTTGATTGGTCACGCGAGGCTTTCACTATGGATGCAGGTCTTTCAACTGCAGTTCTTACAATCTTTAAAAAACTTTACGACCAAGGTCTTATTTATCGTGCCGAACGCATCATTAACTGGTGTCCGCGTTGTTTAACGGCGCTATCAGAAATTGAAGTAGAGCACCAAGATGATGCAGGCGAGTTTGTTCAAGTTCGTTATGGTGATGGTGATATTCAAATCACTGTTGCCACAACGCGCGCTGAAACAATGCTTGGTGATGGCGCAGTTGCAGTACACCCTGATGATGCGCGCTATAAGCATTTAATCGGCAAGCAAGTTCTGCTTCCATTGGCCAATCGATATATTCCAATCATTGCCGATGAACTAGTTGAGATGGATTTTGGAACCGGCGCAGTGAAAGTAACTGCAGCTCATGATCCAAACGACTTTGAGATGGCTATACGCCACAACGTGCCCTTTGTTGTGATTATGAACGAGCACGGTGTCATGGATGGATCCGGAACTCGCTTTGATGGAATGGATCGCTTTGATGCGCGTAAAGCCGTTGTCGAAGCACTTCGCGCTGAAGGTCGCATCATGGATGAAAAGCGGCCATATGTTCACGCCGTTGGTCACTGTTCTCGCTGCGATACAACTATTGAGCCACGTTTATCTAAGCAGTGGTTCGTAAAAGTTGCACCTCTTGCAAAGGCAGCAGGAGATGCGGTTCGCGATGGTCGCGTAACAATTGAACCAGCTGAGTTAGCACCACGTTATTTTGATTGGATCGACAACATGCATGACTGGTGTATTTCTCGCCAGTTATGGTGGGGACATCGCATTCCCGTTTGGTATGGACCTAATGATGAAGTTGTAGTTGTTGGTCCGGGCGAGAGCGCGCCAGCTGGCTACACTCAAGACCCAGATGTTTTAGATACTTGGTTTTCTTCTGCGCTGTGGCCATTTTCAACGTTGGGTTGGCCTGCCCAGAGTGATGATTTAAAGAAGTTCTACCCAACCTCAGTTTTAGTTACTGGCTATGACATTTTGTTCTTCTGGGTAGCTCGCATGATGATGTTTGGTTTATTTGCCATGGATGGCGTTCAGCCCTTTCATACAATCGCTTTGCACGGTTTAGTGCGCGATACGGGCGGAAAAAAGATGTCGAAATCAAAGGGCAATACCGTCGATCCAATTGAGTTCATGGATAAGTACGGCGCAGATGCCCTGCGCTTTACGTTGGCTCGTGGTGCTAACCCGGGCAAAGACCAGGCCCTTGCCGAAGACTGGATCGGTGGATCTCGAAACTTTGCAACCAAACTATGGAATGCAACGCGCTTTGCAATGATGAACGGTGCAACCGTTGAGGGTGAACTACCCGCACTTGATTCACTAAACGCGATCGATAAGTGGATTCTGAGTCGCTTGTCAGAGGTTATTTCAGAGGTCGATTCACTTCTCGAGCAGTATGAATTCGCTCGCGCCTGCGAGCTCATGTATCACTTTGCCTGGGATGACTTATGTGACTGGTACTTAGAGCTCTCTAAGGAGTCTTTCTCCAAAGGCGATGCCGCATCAACTAAGCGCGTACTTGGTTTTGTTTTAGATCAACTGTTTCGCTTAATGCATCCAGTGATGCCATTTATCACCGAAACCATGTGGACAGCACTAACTGGGGGAGAGTCATTGGTAATTGCAGAGTGGCCAGTTGCTCATGCCGATCACGTTGATAAAAAGGCCGAGAAATTAATTGTTGAACTGCAAGAGATCATCACCGATGTACGTAGGTTTCGCAATGATCAGGGAATTAAAACTTCTCAGAAAATTCCAGCCCGATTTATCGCACCCGCTCATATCAACGATTACGCAAGCGCAATGGCATTTGTTCTGCGACTGGAGTTAGGTGAGATAACACCGAGTGCCCACTGCGAAATTGGAGCGGTAAAGGTTGAGTTTGATTTAACTGGATCTATCGATGTTGTCGCCGAGCGTGCTCGCCTTGAAAAAGATTTAGCAACTGCGCAAAAGGATAAGCAAACGGCTGAAGTGAAATTAAATAACCAAGGCTTCATGGCTAAAGCTCCTGAAACCGTTCTTGTTGAGATCCGTGAACGGTTAGAGAAGACAACGGCAGATATCGAACGAATTTCTGCGCAACTTGTACAGCTTCCGCGCTCATGATTATCTCTCCTGATGACCAAGAACGCGTAGATGCAATTGAAAAAGCGCTCCTAGCTCGCTGGCCAGAAACGCGAATTGCTCCCTCAACGCAACGCATTGCCGCCCTTGTAGACATTCTTGGTTCACCTCAAATGACTTATCCAACGATCCATGTTGGTGGAACGAATGGGAAAACAACGACATCGCGGATGATTGATGCTTTGTTATTTGCTCATGGGCTTCGTACTGGCCGCTTTACGAGCCCACATTTAGAGACTTACCGTGAGCGAATTGCAATCAATGGCCAACCAATTGACCCTAAAGATTTAATTTTTGCTTATAACGATATCGCTGCTTACTTGGATTTAATGGATACTAAATTTGAACATCCGATCTCATTCTTTGAGGCTGTCACCGCCCTTGGTTTTGTGGCCTTTGCCGAGCACCCAGTTGATGTCGCAGTTATTGAAGTGGGCATGGGCGGAGAGTGGGACGCAACTAATGTGGTCGAAGCCGACGTTAGCGTCTTGATGCCAATTGGTTTTGATCACATGGAGTATTTGGGACACACACTCCATGAGATTGCGGCAACTAAAGCGGGAATTATTAAAGCGGGTGGCTTTGTTGTTTTGGCTCAACAAGAGCCTGAGGCCGCTAAAGAATTAATTCGAAAAGCTGCCGAAGTAGGCGCCGATGTGGTGCGCGAAGGCATTGAGTACTCGGTTTCATCAAGGGCCGTTGCTGTTGGCGGGCAACTAATTACAGTCACGGGATTACACGATACGTACGACGACATCTTCCTTCCCTTGCATGGCAAACACCAGGCGTCTAATGCTGCCAGCGCGCTGGCCGCCGTCGAAGCGTTCTTTGGCGATCAACCTCTAGATATTGAGGCGGTGCGCGCAGGTTTTGCTGCGGTGACATCTCCTGGCCGATGTGAAGTAGTACATCGCGACCCAACGATAATTCTAGATGCCGCCCATAACCCTCATGGGGCAACGGCTTTAGCCGATACGTTGGAAAACGAATTTAACTTTGATGAAATTATCGCTGTTGTCGGAGTCTTTGCCGATAAAGATGCAGTTGGGATTTTGCAACAGCTTGAGCCGGTTGTTGATCATGTCATCGTGACACAAAGTTCTTCCGATCGTGCGATGTCTTCGAGTGAGCTCGAAAAAATTGCATCAAAGATTTTTGGTGTGGATCGAGTATTCGAGGTCAGCAATTTGGAAACCGCCCTTGATCGTGCTGTTACTGATGCGACTCGTCCATTAAGTGAGGACACAATTGGAATAATCGTGACTGGTTCAGTTGTTACGGTCGGCGAAGCCCGAAGTTACTTGCGTAAGAAATTCTCCAAATGAGAGTTTTAGGTGCATCGGTATTGGTCATGGAGAGTTTGACTTTGGGTTTTGCAATCCT
Source organism: uncultured Actinomycetes bacterium (assembly GCA_903832395.1). Classification (GTDB taxonomy): domain Bacteria; phylum Actinomycetota; class Actinomycetes; order Nanopelagicales; family Nanopelagicaceae; genus Planktophila. The sequence continues at coordinate 7,028 of CAILBF010000033.1, forward strand.
GCTGGCGACTAAAGACCAATCATCGATTGGAATTGCCTACGGTTGCATTATTTCACTCCTACTATTTTTATCTGCCGGGCTTCTCAAGCGACGTTCAGGTTTCTATGTGGCTTCAGTTCTCCAGATCTTCATGATTGCCTTTGGGATATTTGTACGACCCTTTTTCTTCATAGGGGTGATTTTTATTGGGCTCTGGGCCGCGGCCATCATCGTGGGGCGAAAGGGCGAGGCCGCTCGAGCAGTGCTGATGGCGCAGGCGGACGAAAAGGCCTAATACACTAGGCGAGTGAACTCCGAGAAAACCCTGATCCTTGTAAAGCCTGATGGCGTCCGTCGTGGACTAGTTGGCGAAGTTATTTCTCGCATCGAAACTAAGGGCTATGCAATTGATGCAGTACGTATGTTGCAAGCTGATCGATCACTGCTCGAAGCACACTATGCCGAGCACATTGGAAAGCCTTTTTATGAACCACTCGTTGAGTTCATGATGTCTGGCCCAATCGTTGCGATCGTGGCATCCGGCAATCGCGTCATCGAAGGTTTTCGATCTCTTGCCGGCGTAACCGATCCAACCCTTGCCGCGCCAGGCACAATCCGTGGAGACTTAGCTCGCGATCAAGGCACCAAGGTTGTTCAAAATATTGTGCACGGATCAGATTCACCAGAGTCTGCTGCTCGAGAGATTCAAATTTTCTTCCCTAAATAATCAAGGAGTATAAAAGTATGAGTTCACAAAACAGGATGTCGTTTATCGGCCGTGACATGGCCGTTGACCTTGGAACTGCGAACACGCTCGTTTATGTGCGTGGGCGTGGAATTGTTCTCAATGAGCCATCTGTTGTTGCTGTGAACCAAGATACTGGCGGAATTTTAGCCGTCGGCTTAGAGGCTAAGAAGATGATTGGCCGTACTCCTGGAAACATCGTTGCTATCCGCCCACTTAAAGATGGCGTTATTGCAGACTTTGAAACAACTGAGCGTATGTTGCGCTACTTCATTCAAAAAGTTCACCGTCGTCGTTATTTGGCTAAGCCACGTATTGTTGTTTGTGTTCCGTCAGGTATCACCGGAGTAGAACAGCGCGCAGTTAAAGATGCCGCATATGCAGCAGGTGCACGCAAGGTTTATATTATTGAAGAGCCAATGGCTGCAGCTATTGGTGCCGGACTCCCAATTCACGAACCAACTGGAAACATGGTTGTAGATATTGGCGGAGGTACAACTGAAGTTGCAGTTATCTCTCTTGGTGGAATTGTTTGTTCATTGTCAATTCGCGTTGGCGGTGACGAACTTGATCAATCGATTATTAACTGGGTTAAGCGTGAATTCTCACTACTTTTGGGTGAGCGCACAGCTGAAGAGATCAAGATGGCAATTGGTTCTGCATACCCACTAGCTGGCGAGAACGACGCTGAAATTCGTGGTCGCGATTTAGCAACTGGACTTCCAAAGACAATCGTTGTCTCAGCTGCAGAAATTCGTAAAGCTATCGAAGAGCCAGTAAATGCCATTGTTAACGCGGTTAAGAGCACATTGGATAAGACTCCACCAGAGCTTGCCTCTGACTTAATGGATCGCGGAATCGTTTTGACAGGTGGCGGGGCGCTATTAAAAGGTTTGGATGAGCGCTTACGTAAAGAGACTGGAATGCCGATTCACGTTGCAGAGCGTCCACTAGATGCAGTCGTTGAAGGATCCGGTAAGTGCATTGAAGAGTTTGAAGCCTTAGAAAAAGTCTTAATCTCCGAACCACGCCGGTAGGAACTCGTAAGAGATGCGTAGAGGCAGCGAAGGACGTAGTCGACTCCTCTTAATCATCCTTATTGTTACTGCGCTCTTTCTCATCACGCTCGACTTGCGCGGTGTTGGTGTCATTCAAGGTGCACGCCAAGGAACGCAAACAATTCTTTCGCCTTTCCAAAGAGCTGGAAGTTTTGTTCTGACTCCAGTTAAGAACTTCTTCTCGGATGCAACTCACTTAGGGCGCACCCGTAATCAAATTGAGAAACTACGTTCTGATAATGCAAAGTTAAAGGCTGAGTTATTAAATCGAAAAAGTGCGGATGTTCAACTGAGTCAATTAAAATCTATTCTTGATTTAGCCGGTAAGGCCGAGTACAAGATTGTAAATGCACGCGTTATAAGTCAGGGATCTAGTCAATCATTTTCACAGACCATCACAATTGACGCTGGGACGAATGCTGGAATTAAAATCAATATGACTGTTCTCTCCGAGTTTGGAATTGCCGGAGTCGTTAAAGATGTATATCCCACCTCTGCACTTATTGAACTGGCAACCGACCCAGAATTTCGAATTGGTGTACGGATCGCAGGAACGCAACAAATTGGCATTCTTTCAGGTCGCGGAAATCGCTCGGCCAGTCTGCAGTTAATCGATAATTTAACGAGCGTCAAAGTTGGAGATATCTTGCTCGCACGGGGCAGTGTTGCAAATAGCCCATTTGTTCCAGGCGTACCAGTTGGCTATGTGACTGCCGTCGATAACTCTCCGGGCGCCATTGCTCAGAGCGCAACGATTCACCTCTATACAGATTTTTCAACTCTTGGAGTTGTAGCGGTTGTCGTAGGTGCGCCAAAGAATAATCCGGGAGATGCGTTGGTTCCAGTAAAGCCACAGCCAACACCTTTGCCAACAGTTACCGTATTTGTAACACCATCACCGAGTCCAACGAAGTAAGTACCAATGAATACACGTCAAATTAGTATCACCGTACCGATATTTTTGGTGCTTTTTTTAATACAAGAATCGATTATTAGTCAGTTCAGATTACCTGGTGGGGGCTTTTCGATTTTTCTTATTTTTTCTATTACTTGGGCGCTCATGAGTTCGCCCGAGATCGCAGCACTGTGTGGTTTCTTTGCTGGACTCTTAATGGATCTTTCCCAAAGCTCCAGTGGACCAATAGGTCAATGGACTCTACTGATGATTGCAATATCGTATGCAGTTGCTTATTTGGGTTCTGGAAATGAAATTATGGCCAGCAATCCACTGGGTTTCACTTTCTTCACGGCCCTTGCAGTCTTTGTTGTTGAATCTGCCTTTGTAGTAACTGGCGCGTTACTTGGTGTCGCTTCGGGGAGTTTTGGACAAGTTCTCATTACTATCGGTGGAGTTTTTGTTTGGGCTCTAGTGGTAACACCGATTTTCTTACCAATCTTTTCTCGCTTGCATGCATTTACCTTTGATACGCGGTTATCTCAATGAATCAACGCTCGCGCCTGAACTTACTTGTAGTTCAAATATTGATTTTCTCTCTCATGATGGCACTCTTTGGGCGTTTGTTTTATCTTCAAGTCGCAGCAGGGCCGAAATATCGCGATGCCGCACTTAATATTCAAAGTCGTGATGTAGTCTCTCCGGCAAATCGTGGCTTAATAGTTGATTCTTCGGGTGTGCCACTCGCTCTAAATAAGGTCGGCTTAGCCATCACCGTCGATCGAATTGCACTCGATAAGCAGCCTGATAAAGGCGTCGCCGTACTGCAACGTTTGAGCAAACTGTTGAAACTTCACTATGTCGATGTTTATCGCAACACACGTCTATGTGGAGAGTTGCCTAAGGGTCAAAAAGCCGGTTGTTGGACGGGCTCTCGCTATCAACCAATTCCGATTACTAAATCGGCGGATCCAGATATTGCTCTGCAAATTGTCGAGCGCTCGGATCAATACCCAGGAATTGATGCCCAGCCAATTGCGATCAGAAACTACCCAGGAATTGTTGGGGTAAACGCCGCTCATATACTTGGTTACGTTGGTCCGCTGACCGACACCGACCTTGCCCAAGGAAATGGTAAAAAGTATTTCCGAAGCGAGAGCATTGGAAAATCTGGTCTTGAAATTAAGTATGACTCCTACTTACGGGGAGTGCCAGGAATCCGCACATTAATTGTTGATCGCAAAGAGGCTATTACTGCGCAAGGTCAAAATACTGCGGCAATTCCCGGTGATCACTTAGTAACCTCACTTGATGTACGGTTACAAGCTGCCGCGGAGAACGCTTTAGCCGATGCAGTAATGCGTGGTCGGGCAAGTGGATACACATCAGATTCAGGTGCAGCCGTTGTCATGGATATAACAAACGGTCAAATTTTAGCTATCGCGTCTTATCCAACATATGATCCCAATGCTTTCGAAGCAGGCTTAACGGTGCAACAAGCATCAGATTTATTTAGCGAACGGAAATCAGTTCCCGCCCTCTCACGTGCATTGCAGGGTCTATATGCACCCGCCTCTACTTTCAAAGCGGTATCGGTTATTGCAGCAGTTGCCGCTGGATATAACCTCAATGCCTCTTACAATTGCCCAGCCCAAGTTCAAATCGGAAACCGTGCCTTCCAAAACTTTGAGAGCAAATCTCAAGGCACGATGAATATGAAAACAGCCATCGCAGTTTCATGCGACACGATTTGGTACCAAATTGCATATGATCAATGGCTACACGATGGTGGCTTAAACCCTAAATCCAAGCCTAATGACTACTTCTTCAAGGCAGCGCAGAGCTTTAACATCACGCAGAAAGTTGGAATCGATGTTCCATCTGAATCTTCTTCGCGCCTAGCTGATCGCGCCTACAAACTGAGCTGGTTTAATCAGAATAAAGACTTTTACTGCAACTATAAAACTCGCGCGCCGGCCTCACAACAGACCGCTTTTCTAGTTTTATTGGCCCATGAAAACTGTTTAGACGGTTACAAAATTCGTGCAGGTGATGCGGTTAACTTCGCAATTGGTCAAGGCGATACCGTTGTTACACCGTTAAAATTAACCCAGATGTATGCAGCAATTGGCAATGGCGGAACCATTTGGCAGATGCTTGTAGGTAAAGCGATCGTAAAGACTGATGGCACTGTTGTTAAAACTATGACCCCCGTAAAACTTGGCGCGTTAAAAGCCTCTCCTGCAACGCTTGATTTTCTTCATGGAGCGTTGCGTCAAGTAGTTATCAGCGGAACTGCTGCCGGGGCATTTGCTGGTTTTCCCATTGAAGTTAGTGGTAAGACAGGTACGGCCGAAGTATTTGGAAAGAATCTCAACGGTTCAGCCAAAGACAACACATCATGGTTTGCTTCCTATGCGCCAAGTAATAAGCCGCGATATGCCGTAGTCATGATGGTCAGTCAAGGTGGCTTTGGTGCAAGCACTTCTGCCGTTGGAGTCCGTAAAATTTATGAGACCCTTTTTGGTGTTAAGGGCAATAAAATCGTTCCAGGTGCTGCACTATTCCCCGATGGAAAACCACCAACGAAATTACCTAAGATTTCACCGGCAACTAAACCTAAGGTAGCGCCATGAGCCAAATTTCAGCACGCCAGCGCTTATATCGACGTAGTCGATCATCAATCTTCCACGGCTTTGATCCCGTACTTACAGGCGCAGTCGCACTCCTATTAATCATTGGAACTTTGTTGGTTTATGCCGCGACCCGTGATTGGTATGCAAGCAACGGCCTAGATCCGCAGTACTACTTAAAGCGCCATATTATAAATATCGCAATAGGTGGGTTATTGGCTTACGGCACGACGGTTATTGATTATCGGCTACTTCGCGCATACACCCCGATTTTTTGGGGCGTAGGAGTTTTGGGGTTGGCGATCGTTCTCATTCCAGGTCTTGGAAGTACAGTTAATGGCGCACGCGCTTGGATAGCTCTGCCTGGTGGATTCCAAATCCAGCCCGCTGAGTTAGCAAAGATCTCAATTATTATTGGAATATCACTTCTGTTATCAGAGCGAACACATGACAGCGACGAACCATCAACACGCGATGTGCTTCAGGCATTGGTAGTTGCCGGCATTCCAGTTCTGCTCATTATTTTGCAACCCGATATGGGTACCGTTTTTATTATCAGTGCATCGGTCGTAACTATTATTGCGGTCTCAGGTGCGCCATCTAGATGGGTTGCTGGATTATTAATAGTTGCTGTTTTGGGTGGAGTGGTTGCAACTAAAGCCGGCGTCATAAGCCAGTATCAACTGAAGCGATTGCAAACATTTGTTGATCCAACGGCAGATGTTCAAGGTTCTGGTTATCAACTCAGGCAGGCACGCATCACCGTTGGTTCTGGTGGTTTAGTTGGAAAGGGATTATTTAAGGGGCCACAAACAAATGGTCGCTTTGTGCCTGAACAACAGACCGACTTCATTTTCACTGTCGCAGGTGAAGAACTTGGTTTCCTTGGAAGCGGGTTAATTCTCTTCCTTTATTTATTAATTTTGATGCGATCTTTTGCAATTGCTCGTCGCGCTAATGACCCATTCGGGCGCTTAGTCACTACAGGCGTCATCGCGTGGTTTGCATTCCAGCTCTTTGAAAATATTGGAATGACGCTAGGTCTGATGCCGATGACGGGTGTGCCACTGCCATTCATCTCATATGGTGGCTCCTCGATGTTTGCCACATTGATCGGATTTGGCCTCCTGCAGAACGTTCATTCACGCTCACGTGGCTAAGTAAGGCGCGTGAAGTAGGTAATTTCGCCCTCCTCTGCCATACTTAGGCCAACAGTTCAGCGCGGCTCGCGAAACCTTCGCGGCAAAAGCCCAGCGCGGACAGGTAAGAAAAAACCTAAACGGGGATTTTTTTAACATTAGAGCGTTTTTATAGACGCATAGAGGATTTGGTGCCATGGCGATTGAGCCTAAAACACCGCGCAAGCGTGCGGTCAAGAAAGCATCTGCTAAGGCAGAGGCAACCGTTACTGAGGTAACGAGTGATGAAGTAAAGAAGCCGGTTCGCAAGAAAACTGCGGCCGTCCCAGTTCCTATCTTTCAAGCAGCCCCTGATAAGCCGGTTGCAAAACCTGCTCGTAAAAAGGTCGCCGAAGCGCCAAAGGCAGATACTGAAAAGGTAGAGGCTCCTACGAGCGCTGTATCTGAGGATTCAGAGGATCAAGCCAGCAGAAATCGCCGTCGCCGTCGTGGTGGACGTGGTCGTCGCAAGCCAGGTAGTGAGAGTGCAGCAACACAAGAGGGCACTGAAGAGAGCACAGAGGATTCAACCGAGGCATCGACGCATCGTCGCCGTCGCCGTCGTGTAGCTGGCGCCGATGGTGTTACACCGGGTGAGAGCGTTGAAGAAGATGGCGTAGTAACCGTTGTAAAGGTTCGCGAAGTTCGTGAGCGTCCAGCACGTCCTGCACGTACCGAGCGCACCGAGCGATCAGAGCGACCAGAGCGTCGCAATGGTCGACGTGAACGTACCGAGCGCACTGATCGTGGTGGCCGTAGTGAATATCGCGAGCCATATCGTAAGCGCGGAACAATTATTACCGATGGTGAATTCTTAGCTCGCCGTGAAAACGTTGATCGCGAAATGCTTGTTCGACAGATTGCCGATCGTACGCAGATTGCAGTTATCGAAGATGGCGTCATGGTTGAGCATTATGTGAACCGCAATAGCAACGTCTCATACGTTGGTAACGTCTACTTAGGTCGCGTACAAAATGTTCTGCCTTCAATGGAGGCCGCATTCGTTGATATTGGTAAGGGCCGTAACGCTGTTTTATACGCCGGTGAAGTTAACTGGGATGCTGCCGGAATTTCAGAGTCCGAGCCACGCAAAATTGAAACAGTTTTAAAGAGTGGCCAGAGCGTTCTCGTTCAAGTCACTAAAGATCCAATTGGCCAAAAAGGCGCTCGCCTCACAAGCCAAATTTCATTGCCAGGACGCTATGTTGTCTATGTTCCAGGCGGTGGAATGTCAGGTATTTCAAAGCGCCTTCCTGAAACTGAGCGCACACGCTTAAAGGCGATCCTCAAGAATTTAATTCCAGAGACTGCTGGCGTCATTGTTCGTACTGCAGCAGAGGGTGTTAGTGAAGAAGATCTAACGAGTGATGTTGCCCGCCTTAAAGCGCAATGGGACGATATTTATGCAAAGAGTGAGAATCCAAACTTTCATCCACCTGCCGCGCTGTATCAAGAACCAGATCTTGCTGTCCGAGTTATCCGCGATATCTTCAACGAGGATTTCCGCAAACTCACCGTTCAAGGCGCCAGTGCATGGGATGAAGTTACAAACTATCTCGGCTTTATCGCACCAGAGCTCACAACTAAGATTGAAAAGTACACAGGTACTGGGGATTTGTTCTCTGATTTCCGCGTTGAAGAGCAGTTAGCAAAGGCCTTTGATCGCAAAGTTTATTTGCCTTCAGGTGGATCCCTTGTTATCGATCGGACCGAGGCAATGATTGTTATCGATGTTAACACCGGTAAATTCATTGGTAAGGGTGGAAACCTTGAAGAGACTGTTACCAAGAACAACTTAGAGGCTGCCGAAGAGATTGCACGCCAACTACGTCTTCGCGACTTAGGTGGAATCGTTGTAATCGACTTCATCGATATGATCCTTGAATCC
>CAILBF010000034.1 GCA_903832395.1 uncultured Actinomycetes bacterium
GAAATTCTTGATGGTCCCTATGAGACTGCCAGTGGCCTTGTTATGCATTATTTGGGGCGCATTCCGCGCGACCATGACGTTGTAAATATCAACGGCCTACGAATCACAGTGCTGTCCATGGAGGGTAAGCGCGCTGGCCAGCTACTTATCTCTCGTACGGGCTAGTTAGCAAAAATCACATAAACCTCGCGTTTAATGTGTGCTTAGGGAGAGGTACCCCCTACACTCTGCGTAACTAATTCGTACGGAGAGAAAATGCCAAGCAAATCCTTCGCGCTTGCCCGCAATAAAACAAGTGTTGGCATACTTGTCCTAGTCCTTGTTGCCGGTGGCATCAGCGCACAGGCATCTGGATTACTAAATCTCACCTCGGGCGGATACCTCGTCTGCGTTAATCCAAAAACAACTGTTGTTACTCACCCACCAACTTCCAACTGCCCAAAAGGATTTGAAAAGTTAATCCTTGGAGCACAAGGTGATGCCGGCACGGTCGGCTTAAACGGTGCCGCAGGACTATCTGGTAGCAATGGTAAAAATGGTACTGATGGAAAAAATGGCAGCGATGGAAAGACTTTATGGACTGGCTCAACTGATCCAGTGAGTACCTTGGGCACTCCCGGAGATGTATTTATTAACTCAACAACAAGAGTTTTATTTGGACCAAAAGATTTAACAACCGGTTGGCCAGCAGGAGTTCCCATGCTCGGCCTTCAGGGAGTTAAAGGCGAGACTGGTTTCCAGGGAGCAGTTGGTGCAACAGGCTCAGGCGGTGCTAATGGATCTAATGGCGCTCTAGGCACGAATGGCACGAATGGATCTAATGGCGCTGCAGGATCGAATGGAAGTAATGGCTCAACTGGTTCCAATGGGCATGATGCAACATTGACGTGCGCCCAAGGAGGAACCTGCATTGTTGGAAACACTGGTCCTGGCGGTGGCATTGTTTTTTATGTTCAGACTGCAACAGTCGCTGCACCGTGGCGTTACTTAGAGGCTGCACCTAATACTTGGAGCGGTGGAGTTTCAGATCCGATAATTCCGTGGTGTTCAAATACATCGGCCTTCGTTGGCGCACTTACTTCTGGCAGCTCAGGTACCTCGAACACTTTAACGGCCATCGGAACTGGTTTTTCAAATACCAAGATGATGCTTGGCTCATGCACTTTCGGCGCTGCCAATATGGCAGCCTCCTATAACGGGGGAGGAAAGAGTGATTGGTTCCTGCCATCTAAAGATGAACTCAATGCTTTGAATATAGAGGTAGCAACCGTCGGAGGATTCTCCACTTGGATGTATTGGTCCTCGTCTGAGGCCAGTGCCGACAGCGCGTGGTACCAGAACTACCCCGGAGGCAGCCAAAGCGGCGGCAGCAAAACTTACTCCATTAACGTCCGTCCAATCAGGGAGTTCTAAAACATGAGACCTATAACTTTCGCACTCACTCGCAATAAAACAAGCGTCGGCCTTCTTGTTCTAGCCCTCGTTATCAGTGGTATCAGCGCTCAAGCAACTGGATTATTAAATCTCACTTCGGGTGGATATCTAGTGTGCGTTCAACCAAAGACAACTGTTGTAACTCACCCATCGACTTCTAAGTGTCCCAAAGGTTATGAAAAGTTAATCCTTGGAGCACAAGGTGATGCCGGGACAGTCGGATTAAACGGAGCTGCAGGACTTCCGGGAGTTGATGGAAAAAATGGCGCTGATGGAAAAAATGGCACTGATGGAAAAACTCTTTGGAACGGAACAACTGATCCAGAAAGTACCTGGGGCGCTGCCGGAGATATGTTTATTAACTCGGCAACAAAAGTTTTATTTGGTCCTAAAGATTTAACAACTGGTTGGCCAGCAGGTGTTCCCATGCTCGGTCTTCAAGGAGTCAAAGGTGATACCGGAGCGCGAGGACCAACAGGTGCTCAAGGATCAACGGGTGCAAGTGGATCTAATGGTGCAGCCGGTTCCAATGGATCTAATGGTGCAGCCGGTTCGAACGGGACCAATGGAACTAACGGAGCCAATGGAATTGACGCAACTCTGACATGTGCCCAAGGTGGAACATGCGCTATTGGAAGCACTGGCCCGGGCGGCGGAAAAGTTTTTTACATCAGCACAACACCAAATACCGCTGCCACGCCATGGCGCTATATGGAAGCTGCGCCTAGTACGTGGAGCGCCGGAGGTGTGGATCCAGCAATGCTGTGGTGTTCGAATAAGACTGATTTCGTTGCAGCGCTCGCTTCAGGCAGCACAGGTTCCATAAATACTTTATTGACAGTTGGAGTGGGTTTTTATAATACAAAGACTATGTTGGGGACCTGTACTTATGGTGCGGCAAATACTGCAGTCTCCTACACGGGTGGAGGAAAATCAGATTGGTTCTTACCATCTAAAGGCGAGCTCAATCAGTTGTGTAAGTGGGCAAGAGCAATTCCTTGGGGATCTGATGCAACTGGTTGCACCGGTGGAACTCTCAATTTAGGTACGGGCGATGGATTAGGTGCTGAGGGATTTGTGTCGGCCCCCTACTGGTCCTCATCTGAGTACTCGGCAGACGTCGTGTGGTACCAGAACTTCAGCAATGGAAATCCAAACCTCCCAAACAAATTACAAACCATGGCCGTCCGGCCGATTCGGGCTTTTTAACTCATAAGTAACTTTTGGCGGGACTCAATAGTTCACGTTAACTACTTTATGTGTGAAAGAATCGTGCCATGAGTATGAAGCGTGTTTTCTCAGGAATTCAACCCACAAGTGATTCATTTCATCTCGGTAATTATTTAGGCGCACTCAAGCAATGGGTTGAACTTCAAGATGGACACGATGCCTTTTACTGCATCGTTGACTTACATGCATTATCGGGCGAAATTGAGCCAACACTTCTGAGAAAGCGAACCTTGTCATCTGCTGCCCAACTCATTGCACTCGGAATTTCTCCGGAAACATCAACGCTCTTTGTTCAATCACAAGTCCCGCAACACAATCAGCTCGGTTGGTTGATGGAGTGCATGGCCGGTTTTGGTGAGGCAAGTCGTATGACGCAGTTCAAAGATAAATCGGCAAAGGGAGGAGCAGATTCGGCTCGCGTTGGTTTATTTACCTATCCAATGCTTCAAGCTGCCGATATTTTGCTCTACCAAACGCACCTGGTACCCGTTGGGGAAGATCAGCGCCAACACATTGAGCTAACACGAGACTTAGCGGGCCGGTTCAATACGCGCTTCGGTGAAACTTTTACCATCCCTGAAAATTACATTTTAAAAAGCGCGGCAAAGATTCAGGATTTACAAGATCCATCGGCAAAAATGAGTAAATCATCGGGTTCACCCGCTGGAGTTTTGGAGATTATGGATACTCCTGAATCAAATGCGAAGAAAATTAAAAGCGCTGCAACCGATACTGGGCGCGAAGTGAAATTTGACGAGAAAGAAAAGCCAGGAATCAGCAACCTTCTATCGATTCATAGCGCGCTTTCAGGCAAAACAATCTCTGCTCTTGAAGTTGAGTTTGAAGGAAAGGGCTATGGTGATTTCAAAGCCGCCGTTGCCGAGGTTGTTGTGGAATATTTCCGTCCAATACGCACAAAAGCTCTTGAGTTACTTGAGGACGAAAAACATTTAGTTGATCTCTTGCACGAGGGGGCGTCTAAGGCGCGTACTGTGGCGGCAGAGACTCTCGAAAAGGCCTATAAAAACCTCGGTACTGTCGCCTAAAACCAAGGGGTCAATACCATCAAGTGCAAGTTGAGGGTTTGAAAATGTTACCTCAGCGATACCAAAAATGAAGTGTCCTGTATTGAGTTTTTGTGGACTCAACTACTAGGCTGACCATTACACATCAACCTTCTATGTCACCCTCAATGGGCCACGTAGGAGACCCCTTGGAGGAAAATTGAAGAAGATATTTCGTCTTGTAGCAGTTGTGGCAGCAACAACTCTTGCAGTTACTGCATTTGTTGCACCATCAGCAACGGCAGCATCAAAGGTTAAAGTAGGC
>CAILBF010000035.1 GCA_903832395.1 uncultured Actinomycetes bacterium
GAAAGTATCGGTATGTAGGAAAAAGCCAACGCGGCCTCCCGTTTGATTTCCAATGCGAGAGCCTTGTGCCTCCGTTGCCGCACGCGCCAGAAGAATCGATGCCCCATTAGTTCCAGGGCGAACTGTCACCCAACGTTTATCGGGGGAGAGGGCCGTATCTTCGGTCAGAGTAAAGCCAAGAACCTTTGTGTAGTAGGCGATCGCTACGTCGTAGTCTTTGACAACAATCGTTGTCATCGCAAACTCCATAGCCATGAGTGCAGGCTACTGCGAATTAACGAACAGAGCGAAGAACTGCAGTAACTTTTCCTAAGATTTCGCAAGTATCGCCATCGATTGGTGCGAAGTCATCGTTAGCTGGCAGAAGCCAGATGTGGCCATTTTTTCGAGAAAATGTTTTGACCGTTGCTTCGCCATCAATCATTGCCGCAACGATTTCACCATTGTTGCAATCTTTCTGCGAACGGATAACGACGTAATCGCCATCGCAAATCGCGACATCGATCATGGATTCGCCAACGACTTTGAGCATAAATAAATCGCCACTGCCAACGATTGATTCAGGTAGCGGGAATGACTCTTCGACTTCTTGTTCGGCAGTAATTGGACCACCGGCAGCGATGCGACCAACGAGTGGAACAAGACGTGTTTTATCTACGGGTGCTCCACTTTCTTCAGGCGTTAATTCAAGGGCGCGACCTTTGCTCTCATCGCGGCGGATGAAGCCTTTGGCTTCGAGGATCTCGAGCTGGTACTTAACCGAGGCGGTACTGGTCAGGCCGACTGCGGCGCCGATTTCGCGCATCGAAGGGGCATAGCCGTGGTCATTCATTGAGGCCTGGATGACGGCCAAAATCTCGGACTGGCGCGGGCTAAGGCCGGCCGTTGATGGGGTATGTGTGCTCATAGGTAGATGGTGACAGATATTGCCCTAAAATTCAAACACCTGTTCGAAAAATACTTGCCTTTTGTCAGTGGTGTGGTGTTTAATTGGGCTATTCGAACAAGTGTTCGGGTACCTTCCCAAGGTAGTTCGCAGGAGATGACCATGAGCGCAGTTACATTTAATTCAGTAGCCTCTCAAAGCAGTGTAAATCAAGGGTTTTTAGCCAATCCGTCCGGTGCGCTGACGCGCCGTGGCCGCCTTGCCCGCACTGTGGTCGTACTCTCGCTCAGCGTTGTAATGGCCGCTGGCTTTGCCGCCCGCTCGGGGGCTGGTCAGACTGTCGTTCAAGGGATTTCCTATACAACCGTTGTGGTTCCAGCAGGGGCGACGCTCTGGTCTGTGGCTTCGGCTTATAGCCACGGCGATGTTCAAGCCATGGTCGAAGCGATCCGCGAAGCTAATAACCTGCCCGGATATGACGTTGCCGCTGGCGCTCGACTGAGAGTGCCCACCAAGTAATCTTTCCCGTGTAATGAGCTTTAGTGCTAGCCTTTACCTATGGCTCCTAAAGTAAAGGCTAAGAAAACTACTAAGAAGCCAGCCTTAAAATCTAAAGTTCCAGTGCAGCGCGCCGGACGAACATCCACATCCCGCCTTAGCTCTAAAAATCAATTGACAGTACCCGTAGATATTCTGCGAAGAGTAGGTCTAGAGGCAGGGGATGAAGTGGAATTCGTAGTTAATGACGCTGGTTTTATCGAAGTTTTGAGAGCGCCGAATATCAATAGAGAGTTATTGAAATTGGCCGGTAAGTACGGAGAGCTTTTTGCAGGTTTTGATTTAGAGGCCGAGCGTGATTCATGGGAGAGATAATTCTTGACTCCTCTGTCGTCATAGCTTTATTAAATTCATCAGATAAACACCACCTAGCCGCTAAATCTGCAATTGAAGGCTCTAACTCGATCTTTAAAATCTCGATTCTTACCGTCTCTGAGACGCTAGTGAAGGCATCAGGTGTGTCTGAGAGTAGAAAAAAAGAGTTGCTGGCCGATCTGTCTGCAGCGTTCGCTCCCTTCTATCCCTTTGATCTTGAGGTAGCCGTTCTCGCCGCCACTTTGCGAGCAAAGAGTCCTCTGCGGCTCCCTGATGCCATCATCAGTGCCACGGCTACGGTTAATAGCGCAGAGCTATGGAGCTGCGATGCTCGGCTGGCCACAGTTCACAAAGGAGCCCGCCTCATCGCTTAACAGGGCGAGCGCCGTCTCCGACACGCCCTAGGTGTGAGTTTTGGGCTACTCAAGTGGCAAACCCTCTTTCAATGCTTTATAGTTCCCACTAGATGTAGGGGTCAGATAGGCCAAAACTTCCATAAGTAGTGTTTTTAGGGTAGTTTTGGAAATCCCCTCTTTACATCTAAAAAGGGAAAAAGCAAGCAGGATGAAGGGAGACACGCCGAAATGATTTGCCCGTTTTGCAGACACGATGATTCCAGAGTCGTTGACTCCCGTCCCGCCGAAGATGGCACCCAGATCCGCCGTCGGCGCGAGTGCCCCCAGTGTGGCCAGCGCTTTTCAACCCAGGAAGTCGCCGTGCTCAGCATCATCAAGCGCTCTGGTGCCACCGAACCCTTCAGCCGCGAGAAAGTACTCGTCGGCGTGCGCAAAGCCTGCCAAGGCCGCCCAGTTAATGAAGATGATTTAGTTTTGCTCGCTCAACGCGTTGAGGAAGCTCTTCGCGGTACCGGTCAAGCAGAGATTGAGGCTCAAGAAGTTGGCTTGGCTATTTTGGCCCCACTTCGCGAACTCGATGAGGTGGCCTACTTACGATATGCCTCTGTATATCGTAACTTTGCATCCCTTGAAGATTTCGAAGGCGAGATCGCACTTCTCCGCGCTCTGCCTTCGAACGTAAAAACTGCAGAAATCCCCCGTGCAGATGTAAGTAAAGAAAAAATCTCGGCCAGCTCGTCAGCTTCACGAATAAATAATTAAAGACCTACTAAAGAAATACGGGGATCCATATATGTCAGAAACGGTTATCAACCGACCAGCCAAGATCAAAGCTCACAACACAATCAAGGGCAAGGGCTTAACGATCGAGCGCATCTACACCAACGAGGGTATTCACCCATACGATGAAGTTAAATGGGAGCGCCGCGATGTAGTGCAGCAAAACTGGAAAACGGGTGAGACCGTATTTGAGCAACGCGGTGTTGAGTATCCAGACTTCTGGTCTGTGAACGCATCGACGATTGTTACTACTAAATATTTCCGTGGAGCAGTCGGCGCCGAGAATCGCGAGTGGTCACTCAAGCAGGTTATCGATCGCGTTGTACTTACGTACACCAAGGCCGGCAAAGAGCACGGCTACTTTGCAACCGATGCCGATGCAACTGTGTTCGAACATGAATTGACGTACATGCTCATGCACCAAGTTTTCTCGTTCAACTCACCAGTGTGGTTTAACGTTGGAACCAATGAGCCACAGCAAGTAAGTGCATGTTTTATTCTCTCTGTCGATGACACAATGGATAGCATTCTTAACTGGTATCGCGAAGAGGGAATGATTTTCAAGGGCGGCTCAGGTGCCGGACTTAACTTATCCCGCATCCGTTCATCAAAAGAGCTTTTAAAATCAGGCGGAACCGCATCCGGGCCAGTCTCATTTATGCGTGGCGCCGATGCATCAGCTGGAACAATCAAATCAGGCGGTGCTACACGACGTGCAGCAAAGATGGTTGTTCTAGATGTTTCCCACCCAGATATCGAAGAGTTTATTGAGACTAAGGTCAATGAAGAGAACAAGATTCGAGCCCTCCGTGATGCCGGTTTCGACATGGATCTTGGCGGCAAGGACATCATCTCTGTGCAATATCAGAACGCTAATAACTCAGTTCGAGTATCCGATGAGTTCATGCGCGCAGTTGAAAAGGGTGAGAACTTTGGTTTAACTGCTCGAGGAACTGGCGAAGTTATCGATACTGTCGATGCTAAGCAGCTCTTTAGAAAAATGGCAGAGGCCGCTTGGGCATGTGCCGATCCTGGAATTCAATATGACGACACAATCAATGATTGGCACACAAACCCAGAGACTGGTCGCATCAACGCCTCCAACCCTTGCTCTGAGTACATGTCACTTGATAACTCATCATGTAACTTAGCCTCCCTTAACTTAATGAAGTTCCTTAAGGCAGATGGTTCATTTGATGCAAAGACTTTCGGTCGCGCAGCAGAGATGATCATCACTGCAATGGATATTTCAATCTGTTTTGCAGATTTTCCAACTGAGGCAATTGGAGATACCACTAAGGCATATCGCCAACTAGGTATCGGTTATGCAAACCTCGGCGCCCTCTTGATGGCATCGGGTCTTGCTTATGACTCAGAGGGTGGACGTGCATTAGCTGGCGCTATCACTTCTTTGATGAGCGGCATTACATATAAGCGTTCAGCAGAACTCGCTGGCATCGTTGGGGCATATGCAGGCTTTGCACAAAACGCTAAGCCTCATGCCCGCGTGATGCGCAAGCATGCTGCAGCCTCTTCATCGGCCAAATCAGAGACAACACTTGATCGCGATGTATGGACCGAGGCCAATAAGGCCTGGGATGCATGCCTATCAACGGGTGAAAAGAATGGATGGCGCAACGCGCAGATTTCAGTTCTAGCCCCTACCGGCACAATCGGTTTGATGATGGACTGCGATACAACTGGAATCGAACCTGACTTCTCACTCGTTAAGTTCAAGAAGCTTGTCGGTGGCGGATCTATGCAGATCGTTAACCAGACAGTTCCTGCAGCCCTTCGCAAGTTGGGTTACACCGAAGAGACGATCGAAGCCATCGTTGAGTTCATCTCAGCACACGGTCATGTCATCGATGCACCAGGGCTAAAGCCTGAGCACTACGACGTCTTTGACTGCGCCCTTGGACAGCGTTCAATTGCACCAATGGGCCACGTTCGCATGATGGCTGCTTGCCAGCCATTCCTATCGGGTGCGATATCAAAGACAGTTAACTTGCCATCGGATGCAACAGTTGAAGATGTCGAAGAGGTTTATTACCAAGGTTGGAAGCTAGGCATTAAGGCCTTGGCCGTCTATCGCGATAACTGCAAAGTTGGTCAGCCACTATCTGA
>CAILBF010000036.1 GCA_903832395.1 uncultured Actinomycetes bacterium
AAGATCAAGGCAAAGGTAAAGGCATAACTAGTTATCTCAAATAACTAACGAAGTACCCCAAAATCCTCGTCACTCGAAAGAGTGGCGGGGGTTTTGTACTTTCTAGGCAATGTATCTACAGAGTATTTCCACTATCACTACAACAGAGAGGCGGCAGATCACGATGGTACTTTCCCAGTTCATATCAGAAATCATGCCGTACTTAGATATCACGGCTAAGACAAGGGCAAACTACGAGAGCGCTTACCGGGTTAATCTTGCTCCAAAGTTAAGCAACAAGCACTTAGATGCGATCGATAAGAATGACATCATGTCGGCTATCGCAACCCTGCCACCACAGACTAAGTATCAAACTCTGATGGTTGCCCGGACCATTTTTCGCGAAGCAGTTGAACGCGAACTGGTTGGCGCAAACCCTGCTGCAACAATTAAGCCACCACGAATTACCGTAAAGCCAAGTAAGTTCCTTACTTGGGAAGAACTATCTGTAATTGATTTCAAGAAACAAACCAAAAGAATTCAATTCCTGGCACTTCATGGTTTGCGCTTTGGCGAAGCTGCTGCATTAACTCAAGCAGATATCTATGACGATTTAGTACACATTACAAAGAGCAAGCATGGCGCAACCAAGACAAAAGCTGGCGTTAGAAATGTTCCCCTTATTGGAGATTTCGTGCCATTTGCTTTGAATCAAAAGAGTATGGCCCGGGCGCTTCGGCCATACGGGGTTACCGTTCACTCGTTGCGCAAAACATACGCCTACCTTCTAAAGACCTCAGGTGTCCACGTAACGACTGCCCAGAAGCTAATGGACAGCGATCCCGTTATTACGTTAAAGATCTACACCCTGGTTAAAGATGAAGAGATTGAAAATTCTGGAAAGACAATTGCGTCTTACATAAACAAAAATTCCTAACGCTTTTTAAGCGCTAACCCCTTGCCCAGCCCATTCCAACTTAATCAAATCACCGGCATCATCGATTTCGCTGTCACGAAAGCCGGTGTATATGCCCAATGTGACCTTTGGATCTGAGTGACCCATGAGCTTCTGGGCGGTTGTAACGTGAACACCTGAAGTTTTTAGCAGGTAGGCATAGGTATCGCGAAGAGAGTGAATATGAACTCCACTTTTTGCCAAAGTTTTCCGCAGTGCTTTGGGCGATCTTGGGAATCTTTCGAAATCTGTTAAATACGGAACGGTGCGAATACCAGCAGCTGATTTTGTAGCACCGAGAATAGATTTTGTTACATGAACTCGACCCTCATATATATCCTCCGCAGTAAGTGCCAGAGCCTCCGACCAGCGCAATCCATGAGCCACCAGAAATAGAATCTGGATCCGGAACTTACCTAAATCGCAGCCCTCTAATTCTTGGAATGTAAGGAATTTGCGTTCCTCGGTTTGAATTCTTAAATGTGAAACTTTGTCAGCAGGCGATATCAGAACTAGATCAGCGATTAAGGCTTCACGATACAAAGTTTTTAACACTGCAAGGGTTGTTGCCCCGATCTGAGGAGGCAAAGATTGAATAATCTTTTGGATATCCAAGCGCGTAATATCTTGAATTTGGATATTCCCAATGGTGTCATGAATGTGGCAACGATAAGCCGAATTATAAGTAGCCAATGTTTTTGTCCGTATTGGCAGGCCGGAAAGAAGACTTAGTGCCCAAGCATCTAGATCCATGCGGGCTTCTCTCTGATTGCTTATGTGCAGTCATTGTCGATACATCGAAGGAAAGAAAGAACCCCCGCCGCTCCGTATGGTGCGGCGGGGGTTCTGGTATTTCTTTTTAACTCCTAGGAGTTAATTATGCCTTTACCTTTGCCTTGATCTTTGCAACTACTGCAGCAAGTGACTTCACTGTTGCAATAAGAGCTCCGACCTGAGCTGATAGCGCAGTAACAGCAGCAAGCGCATCTGATGCAGCTTGTGTTGCGTTCTGTGCTTCGTCGTATGCATTGTTAGCAGCATCTGTTGCAGC